>JANXRY010000073.1 GCA_025356635.1 Gammaproteobacteria bacterium | reverse complement strand
AAGAACGCGATTCACTTCAAGAGAGCCTACGCCCAACTAGAGTTCCGCAACGTGCCCGGAACCGTGATTGTGGGCGCGCAGTGGGGCGACGAAGGCAAGGGCAAGATCGTCGACCTGCTGACCCAGGACATCGGCGCCGTCGTGCGGTTCCAAGGCGGTCACAACGCTGGCCACACGCTGGTCATCAAGGGCAAGAAGACGGTGCTGCACCTGATTCCGTCCGGCATCCTGCGCGATGACGCGCTGTGCCTGATCGGCAATGGCGTGGTGCTGAGTCCCGCGGCGCTCAAGAAGGAAATCGGCGAACTCGAGGCGAGCGGCGTCGAAGTGCGCTCGCGCCTCAAGATCAGTCCGGCGACGCCGCTGATCATGCCGTACCACATCGCGCTCGATCAGGCGCGCGAGAAGGCTGCGGGCGGCAAGGCGATCGGCACTACCGGGCGCGGCATCGGGCCGGCGTACGAGGACAAGGTCGCGCGCCGCGGCATCCGCATCGCCGACCTCAAGTATCCGGGCGAGCTCGCGGAAAAACTCCGTAGCGCGCTCGACTACCACAACTTCGTCCTGACCAAATACCTCGGCGTCGAGGCGGTCGATTTCCAGCAGACTTTGGATGAGGCGGTCGCGTTCGGCGAATACGTCGAGCCGATGAAGTCGGACATCGTTGCGTTGCTGCACGACCTGCGCAAACAGGGCAAGCGGGTGATGTTCGAAGGCGCGCAAGGCTCGCTGCTCGACATCGACCACGGCACCTATCCCTACGTCACTTCGTCGAACACGACGGTCGGCGGCGCGCTCGCCGGCACCGGCGTCGGTGCTGATTCCATCGACTACGTGCTCGGCATCGCCAAGGCCTACGCCACCCGCGTCGGCGGCGGCCCGTTCCCGACCGAACTCAATGATGAAGTCGGCGAGGGCATTCGCGCCCGCGGCGCCGAGTTTGGCGCCACCACCGGTCGGCCGCGTCGCTGCGGCTGGATCGACCTGGTCGCGCTCAAGCGCGCGGTGATGATCAACGGCATCAACGGCCTGTGCATCACCAAGCTCGACATCCTCGACGGCATGCCTTCGCTGAAGATGTGCATTGCTTACAAGTACCACGGCAAGCAGAGCGAGTACGCGCCGCTCGATGCCCAGGGCTGGGACGAATGCGAGCCGGTGTATCTCGAATTCCCGGGTTGGACCGAAACCACCGCCGGTATCACCGACTGGGACAAGCTGCCGCCCGCCGCCCGTGCTTACCTGCGTGCGCTGGAAGAACTCTCGGGCTGCCCGCTGGCGATCGTCTCGACCGGCCCCGGTCGCGAATCGACGATCGTGTTGCGCGACCCGTTCGCCTGATCCGCTCTTGTAGGAGCGATGGAAATCGCGACCACGATCCCTTCGCCTGATCCGCTCTTGTAGGAGCGACGGAAGTCGCGACAAAAATCGCGATGATCGGTCGCGATTTCCATCGCTCCTACAACGGCCGTTCTCGCCTACGGTGTTCGGCCTCGGCCAACACCTTGGCCTGGCGCAAACGTTTGAGCCAGTGCTCGTTACTGGTTTCGTCTTCGCGGGGCGCGTCGGGGATGCGGTTGAAGGAAATGCGCATCGGCGCGGCGTTCATCGCTTCCTGTGCGCTGGCGAAAAAGATCTTGTTGTTGCCGTAGCGGTTATTGATCCGGTCCATCACCGTGGTCAACTCGCGATTTTCCTCGCCTTGCGCGAACAGGTCGCCGCTGCTGCCTTCGCGTTCGATCAAATGCGTGAGCGTCACGCCCACTGCCAGCGGCGACTTGTGGTCGCGCCGCGTCGCCAGTAGCCCGGCCAGCGCATGCAGCAGCAGGCGCGAATCGTCGGCGGCGTCCAGCCGGCAACTCGCTTCCCAGGGATCGGCGCCGATATAGTTCACCCGCACGTGCAGTCGCCCAGCGACCTTGCGGTAACTGCGCAGGCGCATCGCCGCTTTCAGCAGCAGTTTGCGCAGCACCGCGTCGGCCGAACGCGTATTGCGAAATTCTGGTGCCAGCACATGCGAATGCCCGACTGACTGGTTGTGCGCGCCGTCTTCGTCGCCGGTGCGGCTGTTCGGCATCGGGATCGTGGCGCCGTGCAGGCGGGCGTGGAAGCGTTCGCCTTCAATGCCGGCCCAAGCGATGCGCAGTTGCGCGACCGGCGCGCGGCATAGTTGCTCGACCGTGAAGATGCCGTACTCGTTCAAGCGCCGATGCATCGCCGGGCCGATGCCGCACAGGTCTTCCAGCGCCAGCGCAAATAATGCCTGTGGCAGATCCTGCTGTTCGAGCACGACTAGGCCGTCGGGCTTGACCATGTCGCTGGCGGTCTTGGCCAGGAAGTGGTTCGGCGCGATGCCGACCGAACTGCGCAGGCCGCCCGGGCCGAGGCGAGCGATTTCGTCCTTGATCGCCTGACCGAGCGCGACGGCGTTGTCGCGCTGCCGTTGCCGGCCGATCAGTTCGCAGGCCATTTCGTCGATCGAACCCGCCTGCGGATCGGGCGTGTGCTTCCAGATCGCTTCGAGGATTTTGTGGTGGTATTCGACGTAGAGCTTTGGCCGCGCCGGCACGATGCGAATGCCGGGACACAACTTGCGTGCATCGCGCACCAGGGTGCCGGTCTTCACGCCGAAGCGCTTGGCCTCGACGCTGGCGGCGATGCAGCAGGTGGACTCGGCCTGCACAGGCACCACGCCGACGGGCCGGCCGCGTAGGGCCGGGGTCTCGACCTGTTCGACCGAGGCGAAGAAGGAATTGAGATCGACGAACAGGCAGCGCAGCGTCATGGACAGGGCCCGGGAAATTCCGACGCGGGCGGGTCATGCTACGCCGGGGTGGGCGGGCCTGCGTTAACCGGGCGATCCCGGCTGGATCAGCCTCGCAGCGGGGTGTCTCAGCGGTCGAGACGAGGCCGGTGTGTAGCGCATCCCTTGACAAGGTGTAAACTAAGAGTAGACAGTGGGACATGATTCGAAGTTTCCGGCACAAAGGGCTGTCCGATCTGTACCGGACCGGCAAAAGCGCCAAGGTGCGTCCCGATCTCCAGGCCCGGGTCTTGCGAAGGTTGGACGCGCTCAATGCGGCGAAGGAATTGGACGACTTGAACGTACCAGGTTTTGATTTTCATCCACTCAAGGGCCACAAGCCGACACGCTACAGCCTGCATGTCAACGGCCCGTGGTGCATTACCTTCGAGTGGAACGAGGGCGACGCCCTGCGTGTTGATCTTGAGCAATACCACTAGAGGTAGACATGAACGAAATTCCTGCCAAGCGCCACGCCAACCGCGCCCCGACGCATCCGGGCGCGTTGCTGCGCGAAGATGTTTTTCCGGCTTTGCGCCTGAGCGTGTCGGAAGCTGCGCGGCGGCTGCATGTTTCCCGCCAGACCCTGCATGACCTGCTGGCCGAGCGTAAAGGGTTCACGCCAGAGATGGCATTGCGCATCGGCAGGCTGGCCGGCAATGGTCCGACGCTGTGGCTGCGCATGCAGCAGGACTTCGATCTGTGGCACGCCGAGCGAGCGTTGGCCGACGAACTGCGTGAAATCAAGCGGGCGGCGGCCTGACCCGGCGCCACGCCGGCTGGCGGGCCTTTGCATTCAAGGGATTGGGTGTCTCAGAACCCGAGACGGGCCGATCTGGGATGACTTTAGTGTGGAGAGTAGAGTTGGATACTGGTAACCCCCCCCATTAGTAGCTGCGATCAAAAGTGGAGCTAAGCAGCTCAAGCCCCCGCCGCCTGCAGCGACACCTGTTTGCTGCCTCCTGCGACCCACTGCGTTCCCAGTTCCTTGAAGTCGAACTTGTCGTGGAAGCGGCGGGACGGTTCGTTGGCCGGGACGATGTTGTATTCGCAAGTCACGTGCGGCAGCCGGTGGGCGCGGGCGAATTCGAACAGGTCTGTGTACAGCAGCGAGCCGAGCCGATGCCGGGCGAAGTCGGCCGACACCACGATCCGGTCCACGTAGACGAAGGCCGGCAGGCGCGCGGCGAACCAGCCGAAGTTGTCGTTCGCGTAGGCCGCGTCGTGGCGCATCGCCAGCAGGAAGGCCGCGACCGTGCCGTCGATGCAGGCGACCTTATGGTAGCAGGCCAGGGCATCGAGCTCACGCAGCCGCGCCACGTCCATCGCGCTCGTGTGCTGCAGTTCGGCCGCGTTCAAGGCAACGATGACGTCGAAGTCGGATGGCTCGGCGTTGCGGAGGGTGACCTGGTTCATGCGAGGAATCCTAAAGCAAAGGGCCCTCGCGGAGCCCCCTGAGTCTTGCCAGCGGTGAGTGCCTCGTTGGACGTCGTACTCACGCTCTTGTTGCCCAGCATCGGTACCGTGCTGGATCAGGTTCGGCAAAAACCCGAATGCGGCGTGCGCGCCCAGCGCAACACCAGGGTGGCGGCGAATCCCAGCGAGGCGATCATCAGCAAGAACTCGAGTGATTCCGGCGGCACATCGGCATCGGGAAACAGGCTGGTACAAATCCAGGTGCAGAGGGGAATGGCCGCAGCAACCGCGAGCATCAGCATTCGACCGAATTCGGGCATGGCCGGCATGTGGGAAAAGGCCGGCAGCATCACCTGCAGCAGCATCCAGCCAAGCAGGATCATGGCCAGGCTCAGGCGGGTGGTGGGGCGCAGTCGCTGCAGCATGGCCGGCTCGGCGGGGGTCATGTGTGGCACTTTACCGCAGAGATGCCCGTTCCCGAAGTGCTGTCCCTGTGATTTTCATCGCAGTCCGGAGCGGCAAGTGGCCAGTGGATGCTGTCGCCATCATGGCAACTGCCGGATTTCCACCCAGTCCACGTCGTAGTAGTAAGACTTGTTCTGGCGTCGGGTCGATGCCGGTTTCAGGTTGGCGTCGTAGGCATCGGTCCAGCCAGAATCCGGTGCCCAGAAATTGATCCGGAATGGCGTTGCCAGATCGGGTTGGGCTTTGTTCGAACTCGACACCAGCACGCCGTCAACCAGCCATTCGGTGTGGTCGGGCAGCCAGCGGATCGTGTAAGTGTGGAAGGCGTTGACGTCGAGGCCGTTGACGAACACCGACCGCGAACAATGGTGGACGCAGTCGTTGTAAGTCGGGTGCGCTTCGTCCCAATCGTTCCAGGTAGTGAGCAGCATCGGCGAACCGCCCGAGGATAAGTTGATCTGCTTGCTCAGGAATTCGATGTCGATTTCGTCGGACAGCGCATTCACGCTGTTGTAGGTGAACAACGAAGTCACCAGCCCGGACGGCAGGTGATTCATGCGAACGCGCGCCTCGAATTCCATGCCATTGCCACGCGCGTAGCTGGCCTTCGTGTAGATCTCGCTACCCTTGAATTTGTAGGTATCGAAACGCAGCTGCGCCAGTCCGCCGGCGACCACCGGCACGTTGCCGAGTTGGGTACGGCCGAGCGTCCAGGCGCCGACACTCCAGTGTGTGCTGTCCAGCTGGCTGCCGTTGAAGTCATCGTGCAGCACAACGGTTCCCGCCGCGAACGCTGAAACCTGAACCAGGCTCAGAGCGACGCCGAGCGCGAGACGGGCAGGAACCGATACGGGCATTTTGTGCTCCGATGAATGGACCAAGAGGCAGCCTAGTCGCGTGCCAGTAAGTTGTCCAACCACAGGTGACAATCGGGTTGTGCACTGCATCACGCAAAACTGCAAATTGCCGCGTTAGGATATGTCGTCGCGCCCCCCCCAACGACATCCATTGTTCGATGATTTTGATGGTGCAGTTGAAGGAGAGTAGACATGGCGAAGATCCTCATCGTCGAGGACAACCCGGCCAACATGAAGTTGGCGTTGTTCCTGCTGGAGCGGGGCGGACATACCGTGCTGACCGCGATCGATGCCGCTGGCGGCATCATCCAGGCGCGGTCCGAACTTCCTGACCTGATCCTGATGGACATCCGCTTGCCGGACATGGACGGTCTGCAAGCCACGCGCGTGCTCAAGGCCGATCCGAGAACCAGCCATATTCCGGTGGTGGCATTGACGGCCGTGCCGATGGAGGGTGATGCCGAACGTTGGCGTGCCGCCGGATGCAACGGCTATATCGACAAGACCTTGCTCTACAAGGAATTGTGGACGGCAATCGAAGCACAGGTCGGGCCAATTGCCTGAGACTTTCGGCGCCGGCTAGGCCAGGCGCCAGGCTACTGCCTCGCCAGCACGCATCGGCACCAGCGATTCCGTGCCCAGCGGCAGTTCCGCCGGCACGACCGTGGCTTCGCGCAGCAGCGTGATCCGTTCGGAGTTGCGCGGCAGGCCGTAGAAATCCGGGCCATGGAAACTGGCGAAGGCTTCCAGTTTGTCCAGCGCGCCCGCGGCTTCGAAGGCCTCGGCGTACAGCTCGATGCCGGCGTGCGCGGTGTAGATGCCGGCGCAACCGCAATCCGATTCTTTTGCGCTCTTGGCGTGCGGCGCGCTGTCGGTGCCGAGGAAGAAACGCGGGTTGCCGGAAATCGCCGCTGCCACCAGCGCCTGCCGGTGTTGTTCGCGCTTGAGCACCGGCAGGCAATACGCATGCGGACGCAGACCGCCACGAAAAAGCGCGTTGCGATTGAGCAGCAAGTGATGCGCCGTGATCGTCGCGGCGATGCCAGGCCGCGCCGTACGCACGAACTCCGCGCCTTCGCGGGTGGTGATGTGCTCAAGCACGATCTTCAGATTCGAATGGCGCTCGGCCAGCGGTGCCAGATGGCGCTCGATGAACACCGCCTCGCGATCGAACACGTCCACCGATGGATCGGTGACTTCGCCGTGCGCGAGCAATGGCAACCCGGCCTCGGCCATCGCTTCGAACACCGCTTCGCAGTGGGTGAGATCCGTGACCCCGGAATCCGAGTTCGTGGTCGCGCCGGCGGGGTAGTACTTCACCGCCACGATCTGGCCCGTGGCTTTGGCGCGAGCGATTTCCGCCACCGGCGTGGACTCGGTCAGGTACAGCGTCATCAGCGGTTCGAAGGCCACGCCAGCGGGCAGGGCGGCGAGGATGCGTTCGCGATACGCCAAAGCCTCGGCGACAGTGCGTACCGGCGGGGCCAGGTTGGGCATGACCACGGCGCGTGCGAAGCGCCGGGCGGTGTCCGGTAGCACCGCGCGCAAGGCGTCACCATCGCGCAGATGCAGGTGCCAATCGTCGGGGCGGGTCAGGCTCAGCGAGGTCGAATTCATGGGCGTACTATAAAGAATTCCCGCCCACCTGATCGGAGTTTGCCATGATCGGTTACACCTGCCTCGGTACCAACGACCTGCCCCGCGCCGCGAAATTCTACGATGCGCTACTTGCCGAAATTGGCGCCAAGCGCCTGATGGAATACGACACCTTCATCGCCTGGGGTACGGCGATGGACAAACCCAGCCTGGGCCTGATCAAGCCTTTCGACGGCCAGCCCGCGACCGTCGGCAACGGCGTGATGGTCGCCCTGGTCGTGGACAGCCACGACAAGGTCGACCGGGTCTACAAGAAAGCGATGGAACTCGGCGCGAAGGACGAGGGCCCAGCCGGGCCGCGCGGCGACGGTTTCTACGCTGGCTACTTCCGCGACCCGGACGGCAACAAGCTCAACGTCTTCTGCATGGGCTGAGCGTGATTCGCGCCTACTCGCGATACCACTGCGGATACATCTGCTTGAGCCGCGCCACCTTGGGCAGGTCGTTGTAGACGATGTACGGATAGTTCGGATTCAGCCGGGCGAAGTCCTGATGATAGCCCTCTGCCGGATAAAACGTTTGTAGCTGCGCCAGGCGCGTGACGATCGGTTGCTCGAAGGCGTGCGCGGCTTGCAACTGGGCGATGTAGGCGCTGGCCACGCGTTGTTGCTCGGCGCTAGTGTAGAAAATCTCCGAGCGGTATTGCGTGCCGCTGTCCGGGCCCTGGCGATTGAGCTGGGTCGGATCGTGCGCGACCGAAAAATAAACCTTGAGCAATTGACCATAACTGACCTTGCTTGGGTCGTAACGTACCTGCACGGATTCGGCGTGGCCGGTATTGCCGGCGCTGACCATGTCGTAGTGCGCGGTCGCAGCGGCTCCGCCGGCATAGCCGGAGGTTGCGTTGGTGACGCCCTTGAGGTGTTCGAACACCGCCTCGATGCCCCAGAAGCAGCCGCCCGCGAACACGGCAACCTGCTCCTTGCCGCTGCGGTCCGGACTGGCGTCCACGTGGGCATCGGGCACGGGTGCGAGTGGCGGTCGGGTGTGGCTGAAACTGGCGGCGACCAGGCCCAGAGCGAGGGCGATGCCAACGCCGCGGGTAACGCGGACAACGTTGTTCATGGGGATTCCAGAAAGAGGATGGGATCAGGCAGTGATTGGCGCGAAATGCAGCGCCGCAGAATTCATGCAGTAGCGTAAACCGGTGGGTCGCGGGCCGTCGTCGAAGACATGGCCGAGGTGGGCGTTGCAACGTCGGCAGGCGACCGCGATACGGATGTCGCCGTAGCTGCGATCGTCCTTGGTGACGATATTTTCGCTGGCGATCGGTTGCCAGAAACTGGGCCAGCCGGTGCCGGAGTCGAACTTGGTAGCGGAGTCGAACAGGGCGGTATCGCAGCAGATACAGCGATACAGGCCCCGTGCGTGCAGATCCCAGTATTTTCCGGTGAATGCACGTTCGGTGGCTTCATGCCGGGTCACCTCGTACGACATCGGCGTGAGTTGCGCGCGCCAGGCGGCATCGGCTTTCATTACCGGCGGCAGCTTGATCGTGCGTAGGCGCCGGCCGTCGCTGCCGAATTCGACCAGGGTCAGCAGTGCCGTGCCTTGGCCGACGGCAGCAGCGAGGCCAGGACGCAGCAACAGCCAGCCGGCAACGCCCAGGGCGGCGCTGCCGAGCAAGCCGCGTCGGACCGGTTGCTCGGGAGAGTCAGTGGCGGGAGTGCAGCGATCGCAGTTTGTTTTCATGGGGCACCTCATCTGGAATGATTTCTACCCCACAAGAGGTAGCCACCACGTGAGAGGGTGCGCGCTCCAGGCCGCCCGTTGCGCCACGTTCAGTTTGGTGCTGACGCCTCAGCGTCGGGTGGCGCCGGCTGGCCGGGCTCCGGAGGCGTTACCGACTCGACAGTAATGGAAATGTCGGTACGAGGCCCGCCCATGATCCCGGACGCGTCTTCGGCTTCGAGGGCGAACGCCGGTGCTGGCTCCGGTTCGGTTTCCCGTTCAGGAGAAGGTTCCGGCTCGGCTTCCGGTTCGGGCTCCGGTTCCAGGGCTCGGGCCAGGCGGCCGGAATCGAGCAGGCGTTCGATCCGGGTGAACACTTCTGCGCGCGAGAACGGCTTCTTCATGAAGTCATCAGCACCGATGCGCTGCACGTAGAAAGTCTCGGTGGCCTGGGCATTGCCGCTGATCATGATGACCGGGATGTCCTTGGTCAGCGGATCCTTGCGCAGCATGCGCAAGGCGGTGAAGCCGTTCATGCCCGGCAGTACGATATCGAGGAAGATCAGATCCGGTTGCTGCCAGCGCGCCATCTCCAGGCCGGTCTCGGCATCGCCGGCCTCGATCGTCTCGAATCCGTTCTGGACCAGCATGCGCTTGAGCATTGCGACGATGGTGGCCGAATCGTCCACAACCAGTGCTCGACTGCCCGGCATGACCCCGAGGCGCGACCGTACGCGCCGGTCCACTGGCTCTGGCGGGACTGGCGGCAGCGGCTCAGGTTGCTGCCGGTTGGCGGCGAACAGGCGCTTCAGGCGATCCAGGGTGCTCAGACTCATGGTCCTGACCCCTCCCCGGGCGCATGGACCCTGCCATGTTTCCACGGCAGCCGCGCTGAGGCAATCTTTGCGCAGCCGGAGGCAGCATGATGAGCCCGGCCAAGATCCCGGCAGGAGGCGCCCCGGCGGATTGCACTAGCCGCGACGACGTCCGGCACGCCCGCGCCGTCCCTGCACTGCGTCAGGCTCATGCGCTTCGGGTGGCGCCGGCAAAATGGGCAATTCAGTCTGTTCCTGCATACCCGAGATCACCAATCGCCGCATCTCGGCATCGACGGCGGCATCCGTCTCAAAGGGCTGGTAGGCGGCAAGCCGTCGCTCGACTTCCTCGCTGGCGCGGGCGTTGAGGTCCTTCGCACCTGTTTTCAGCCAGGTCTCGCGGTTTTCGCGATCCCATACGGGCTGTGTCAGATACAGTTCCTGCGGCCAGTGCTTGAGCGTATGCGGCGCGGTTATGAGGTGATCGTGTGCACGCAGATGAGTGACCAGATCCATCGTCGGAAAATCATCCAGCACGCGGATTTCGCGGATGAAATGCAGGCATTGGCCACAGACTTCGTTGTCGAACACCAGCTTGGGTAGGCTGAAGGTCAACACGAAATCGAGCATGCCGGGGCCGGAAACCGAATTGACCCCGGCGAGCGCTGCAAGTAGCGCGCTGCCGAAGGTTTCCGCGCCGGCCTGGGCATCAAGGAACTTGCTGTCCGACAATGCCATGTAGGCCTGCGTCGGTAACTGCAGCTTCTTGGCGACCGCAACGTAGGCGACATTCAATTGCTGCGCCTCGATCGCGGCCATCGGTGAACTTGCCGACTTCATGTGGAAGGTTGCGGGCGCGCCGCCCAGCAATACCGGTGCTCCAGGTTTCACGATCTGGGTCATCGTGATGCCGGTCAACGTATCGACGAGGTGGAAGACCAGCGCACCGAACAAAGTCACCGGCGCGATCAGGCCCATCAGGGTAACCGGAACTATTTCGACCGGGATGCCTGCCTCGACGCAATCAATCAGGTTCTGACAGGAGTCTTCGCTGAAGCGGAAATTGCCGGTAGCGGTAATGGTGAAGATGGACATCGGCTTGGCCACCAGTTCGGCGCGATCGTGGCGGAACAACTGCATCATTTCGATCATGCGTGGCGTGCCATGTTCACTGAAGGCGCCCGACACCACCGGCTTCTTGGAATTGGTCAAGCTCATGTACAGGCGCCAGGCGTCGGAAACCTGCGGCTCGATATCCTTATTGGTGGAAAACGCGGTTGCCAGGTAGGCGATGTGCTCGAGCCCGTCGCAAAGGCGCGCGTATTCAACGAAATCGGTGGAGTTGGTCAGCCGGTGTTCGCCGCTACGGTGATCAAGGATCTGCAGCCCACTCGAACCGGGTACGAAATGTACGTTGTTGCCGCCCAACTCGGCATGCGGCAGGCCGTCGCGGTTGTACAAGATGAAAGACTTCGGCGCTGTGGCGATGGCCCGGTCAACGACATCGCCGGGAAACAGCACGCGAACGCCACTGGCATCAGTTTTGAGGCCATGGTCGAGCAGTCGCTGTTTCATCCCGGGGCCGCGAATCTCCATGCCGACCTCGGCCATGATTCGCTTGGCCTCGACCAGGACCCGGTCGATCATCTCGTCGCTGAGAATATTCAGGGTCGGGCGCATGCTGTGGCTTCCTTGAGTTGCGAAATGACTTCAACCCACGCCGATCTGCAGCTTTCGACGCGTTGCGTAATCGACCAGTGCTTCATCGATGGACGGTTCCAGCGCCGGCTGCTGGTAGTCTTCCAGTAACTTCTTCCATAGCGTGTTGGCGCGCTGGGCCGCGTCCAGCGAGCCAGCTTCCTTCCAATTCTCGAAGTTCTGCCGGGTCGAGAGCAAGGGCTCGTAAAAAGCGGTTTCGAAGCGTGCCAGCGTATGCGCCGTTCCAAAGTGGTGCCCGCCGGGGCCGACGTCGAGGATCGCATCCAGCGCGAGCTGGTCGGCGTTGACCTCGATCGGCCGCAACACCTCGGCCATCATTTGCAGCATCTCGGCATCGACGATGAGCTTTTCGAAGGAGCCGGTCAGGCCATTTTCCAGCCAGCCGGCGCCGTGGTTGATAATGTTCGCGCCGCCCATGATCGAGCCCCAAAGCGACATCTGGCTTTCATAGGCGGCCTGCGCGTCAACGCAATTGGACGAGGTGGTGTTGCTCGAACGCATCGGTATGCCCAGGCGTCGCGCGATCTGACCGCTGGCGAAGGCGGCCTTGGTGTATTCGGGTGTACCCAACGCAGGTGCCCCGCTGCGCATGTCGACATTCGAGCTGAACGAGCCGTAGACAATCGGTGCGCCAGCCTTGATGGACTGGGCCAGCGTTGCGACGGCAAGCACTTCGGCGGTCTGTTGCGCCAGTGTGCCGGCAATCGTCGCCGGGCTCATCGATCCGGCAAGCGTGAATGGGGTAATGCAGGTCACCTGTCCGGCCGATGCCAACTCGAATACCGCTTCGGTCATCGGGATGTCGAGTTGCATCGGCGAGTTGGTATTCACGATCGCCATGATCGCCGGATCAACCGCCAGCGCCGCGCGATCGGCTCCAAGCGCGATGCAGGTCATCTCGATGCAGTCGATCGTGCGTTCACGACCCAAGGCATAGGCTTGGCAATTCTTGTCGGTCAGGCGCAGCTGCGCCAGGTACAGATCAAGGTGCCGGCTCTGGGCCGGAAGATCCATCGCTTCGAAAGGACCACCGCCTTCCTGATGGACGATGTTCAGGCTCTGGATCAGCCGCAGATAATCGCACTGTTCGGCATAGTTGCCCGGGCGGCGGCCGCGGTCTAGATCGGAAGTGAACGCCGGCCCACCCACGCCGACGAAGATGACATGGCGACCGCCGATGTGCAGGTTGTGCGCGGGATTGCGCGCGCGCAGCCCGAATTCTCGCGGCGCCAGCGCCAGCTTTTCCAGCACCATAGCGCGGTCGAAACGCACCATCATCGTGGTTTCGTTGCAGTCGGCGCCGGCTGCCCGCATCAGGCGGCGGCTCTCGGCCTCGAGGAAGAGCATGCCACGCTGCTCGAGCACGGTGAGCGCCACTTCGATGATCGCCTCGATGTGATCGGCGCTCAACGCTTCCACGGGGGTATAGGGATTGACCACCGTACGCCACGGCAGCTGCGTCACTGCCGAGATGCTGCGCTTTTCGCGTCCGCTACGCCGGGTCATCGTCGTGTATTCCTCGGGTCAAGGCTGCGCTGCCGAAGCAAGCAATTCGGCGATGAATTCATTTCGCCAAGTTTCCGCCCGCTCGACCTGATTGAAACAATAGATATGATGGCCCTTGACCAACAGTGCCGGGTCGGCGAGCCATGGCGCCAGTTCCCTCAGCAGCTTGTTGGGCCGGAAGGTCTTCGACATCAGCATCTTTGTCGCGATCTTGCCGTGGCGGCGCAGATAGCGCAGTGAATCGCCCACGCCAATGCGCAGCGAAGTCGCCAGCAACGAACTGCGATCAGCTTCGCCGGGCATGCCCAGCCAGGCGGGCAAGGTGATGCCGCGCCGGCGGATATCCTCTAGCCACAGGCCCAGCTTGCGCGCGTCAAAGCACATCTGGGTGACCAGATAGGTGGCGTACGGTTGTTTGCGCTCGAGCTCGCGCATCAATACATCATCACTCACTGCCGGATGTCCTTCCGGATGCGCCGCCACGCCGATTTCCTTGAAATTGTGGTCGTATTCCGCGATCGCGCGCAACAATTCGAAAGCCGTGGCGAATTTACCAACTGGTTCGGCGGCATCGCCTCCCGGCACGAACAGGCTGTCGATCGGGTGATCGTCCAGGCGTTTTAGGATTTCGCGCAAGTGGGCGTCATCGCGGACCATTTTCGCGGCGATATGCGGCACCACGCGAAAGCCACTTTCGATCAGCCGTTCGGTAAGGTCCAGCGTGGCCGCGACGCCCTTGGTCGGAGAACAAGTCACTGCCACATAGGCATTGCGTGGCAAAACCTTGAGCCGTTGCTCGATCGTATCGGTCGGAAAGACCTCCATATAAGCCTCGCCGACCGTATGCAGCAAGGCCTGGCGCTGCGCTTCCAGATCATGGGATGTCATGATGGGTTCCGTCTCAACGCCGACGCCGTCGGCCCGGATCAGGCATCGAATCGCTGGCGATGGCTGGCAGAGCCACAATCTTCGCGAGTTCGCTGAACACATCAACCTTGTTGGGAATTGCCATTGCGGCAACGAAATGCTGCTGGAAGTTGCTGGCGATCGCGGTTTCGATCTTTTCCACCCGGCGAACGCGCTCTTCGATGGCCGGGCGGGCATTGCGGTCGAGCAGTGCGATGCGCGCGCCGGTTCCGGCGGCATTCCCGGCGGAAGAAACCTGGTCGAGCCGGCAGTCGGGGATCATGCCGAGCACCATCGCGTACTTGACATCGATATGGGCACCGAACGCGCCCGCCAACCGGATGCGATCGACTCTTTCCACGCCCAGGCGTTCCATCAGCAGGCGTGCGCCGGCATAGAGCGCGGCCTTGGCGAGTTGGATGGCGCGCACGTCGTTTTGCTGGATGCGAACGCCCGGCTCGCCCGCGACCATGACATAGGTGAAGGTGCGGCCGTCGGCGATTACCCGCGGCGACCGCGCTGCCATTGCGCCCGCCACCACTCCATCTGCGGTGATGATGCCGGCGAGATACATCTCGGCGACTGCTTCGATGATTCCCGAGCCGCAGATCCCGGTGACGCCACAGCCCGGCATTTTTTCCGTGAAGCCGGGATCATCCGACCACAGGTCGCAGCCAATGATCTTGAAACGGGGCTCCAGGGTGTCGCGATCTATGCGCACGCGCTCGATCGCGCCGGGTGCCGCCCGTTGCCCGGAACTAATCTGCGCACCCTCGAATGCCGGCCCGGTGGGGCTCGAGGCGGCCAGTATCCGGTCACGATTGCCGACCAGCAGCTCGGCATTGGTACCGACGTCGACGATCAGCGAAATCTCATCGCGCTCGTACGGCGCCTCGGCCAGTAACACGCCGGCGCAATCGGCGCCAACATGCCCGGCGATGCACGGCAGTGTGTACACATAGCCACCAGCATTGATGGCAATGTCCAGATCGCGCGCCGGCACGCTGCAGGCGGCGTCGCTGGCCAACGCGAACGGGGCGGTGCCCAGTTCGACCGGATTAATGCCCAGCACCAGATGGTGCATGATCGGATTGCCGACCACGGTCATTTCGACGATGTCGCTCACCTCGATGCCGGCTTGAATCGCCACCTCGGCAACCAGTTCGCTGATTGCAAGACGCACCACGCGGGTCAGCTCGGCTTCGCCGCCCGGGTTCATCATGACGTAGGAGACTCGGCTCATCAGATCTTCGCCGAAGCGGATCTGCGGATTCATCCGGCCCGCACTGCCGATCACCTCGCCACTGGCGAGCTGGCACAAATGCGCTGCGATCGTCGTCGAGCCGACGTCGACGGCGACGCCATAGAGCTGATCACGGAAGCCCGGCCACACCGCGATGATCTCGCGGCCCTCGCGTACCGCCACCGTGACCTGCCACTGGCCGGTACGCAACGCCTGCTGCAGCGTCTGCACCACCGGCAGCGCGCACGACAGCCCATCCAACTGCCATTCGCTCTTCAATGCGGCCAACAGTCGTTGCAAGTCGCCACTGGGATCGTGCATGTCGGGTTGGCCGACTTCGACAAAATACGGATGCACGATCGGATTGATGTCGATATCGTGCGCTTCGTGCGGCTTGCGCACGACCTGGTGGTGGACCTGGCTGCCGGCGGGCACATCGATCGCCACATCGTCGAGGATCAGTGCCTGGCAGCCAAGACGGCAGCCGGGGCCGAGTCCGCGTTTGCGGCCGGCGAAGCGAATCTCTGCGTCGCCCTGTGCAGAAAGGTGGGCAGCCCGCGAGACAATGCCGTGCTTTGCCAATTCTCCTTCGGCCACCTGCACCTGGCAGCGACCGCAGATCGCGCGACCGCCGCAGACCGAGTCCAGATCAACGCCGAGGCTGCGCGCCGCCTGCAGCACGGTAGTGCCGGCGGCAAAGCGGCCGCGTCGCCCCGAAGGCGAGAATACGATCAGTGGATCGTTGCCCGGTGAGGTCATGGCTGCATTGCTCAGGGCCGGCCACGGCGACCGGTGACGCGCCGGCCGCGCACACTCGAGCCTTCGGGTGGCACTTCGCGATAAGTGCGAATCCAGTTGGCGCATTGCGGATCGTGTCCCATCACCACGTCCGCGCCACGCACCGCCTGCATCAGCTCGGGATGCAGCGGGTTGGTTATCGCCGAGGTCATGCCAGTCGCGATCGCCATGCTGATGAACGAAGCATTGAGGCCGTTGCGGTTAGGCAGGCCAAAACTCAGATTGGAAGCGCCGCAGGTGGTATTCACATGCAGTTCGTTGCGCAGGCGCTGGACCAGGCGCATGACCTGGGTGCCGGCGCTGTTGATCGCGCCAATTGGCATCATCAAGGGGTCGACGATCACATCGGAGGAGGGGATGCCGTAGTCCATCGCCCGTTCCACGATCTTCTTCGCCACCGCGAAGCGCACGTCGATGTCTTCGGAAATGCCGCTGTCGTCGTTCGAAATCGCGACTACCGCGCAACCGTATTTCTTGACTAGGGGCAGTACGCGCTCCAGTCGTTCTTCCTCGCCAGTGACCGAATTCAGCAGGGCCTTGCCTTGGTACGCGGCCAGCCCGGCTTCGAGCCCGGTGACCATTGATGAGTCGATGCACAAGGGCACATCGGTGATGGTTTGCAGAAGCCTGATGCAGTCGGCAAGGATGGCAGGCTCATCGGCCAGTGGAATGCCGGCATTGACATCGAGGATGCGCGCTCCCGCTTGCACCTGCGCCAGGGCGTCGGCAATGACCCGGCTGTAGTCGCCGCGCTTCATTTCCGCTGCAAGCTGTTTGCGGCCGGTCGGGTTGATGCGTTCGCCGATCACCACGAAAGGTTGATCGAAGCCGATCACGACATCGCGCGTGCGGGAGCTGATAACGGTCCTGGTCATTCGCTGGTTCCTGGTTCTGCGGGTGTTGCGGCACCGCCGGCCTTGACCACCCTTTCAAGATAGTCCTCCGGGAAACGACTCTCGAGCAAGGCAACGCGCTCATTGAGGATTTGCTCGCGGTTGCCGTCAACTTCCTCGGATTCGCGGCGCCAATCTTCAAGGTAGGCATCGCTCGACCCGCGCCCGGCGCGCATCGCGGCCCGGTCGATGGCCTTGGCAAAGCGCGGCGACAATTCCTGCTTGATGTTCTCCCTGCCAACCCGGCAAATCACTTGGGCGGGGATGTCGCGCCAGAAAATCGTGATCAACTTCGCCATTGGATGATTTTCTCCGACAAGGCCGCATTGACTGGAGCGAATCCGGTGTGATGGCGCTGATAGGCCAGCCCCAGAAACTCGGCATGGCCACGCGCGGCGAGATCCAGATCAGGATCGTTGCTCTGGTCAAGAAAAACCACTCGCGTGTAGTTGCCGAAATAACTCGCCAGCAATTGCGGGTGGCGATCCAGCCCGAGTCCGCGCCGCACCAGGCGGTCGAAGTGGCGCACCAGGAAGTCGGTCAGATAGAAAGTGCCAGGCTCGGCCTCGGCCATGGCGCTGAACACTGCTGACCCGGCGAAGAATTCGTAGCAATGCGCGCCCGGAAGTCGCTCGATGCCGTAGTCGCGCAACACATCGTCGATACCACCACCGGTGCCGCAGTCGGCATAGGCGACGAAGATATGCGCGTGTCGGCCGCGAGCCTTCTCGATAGTCGAGCGCAGTAGCGGCGGGATTCGTTCCGGGCGATTGTGCAATTCCGCCGGCAGGCACTGGATCGCCATATGCGGCCACTGGTTCAAGTCGCGCACGGCGAGCAATTCCCTGGCCAGGGCGCCACAGGCGATGACGAGAACCGGCGTATCCATGCGCCGTGATCAGGCGCGTGCCGCGCGTCGTTCCAGTACCAGGCGCTTGGCGGTCTCGACGGCCGTGGCTGCATCGCGGCAATACGCGTTGGCGCCAACGGCTCTGCCGAATTCCTCGTTGAGCGGGGCACCGCCGACCAGCACGATAAAGTCATCGCGCATGCCTTGAGCTTTTATCGCGTCGATCACGACTTTCATGTACGGCATGGTTGTGGTCAGCAGCGCCGACATTCCGAGGATATCCGGGCGATGCAGCCGCAGCGCCGCAATATACTTGTCCGCGTCGGTATTGATCCCCAAGTCGATCACCTCGAAACCCGCGCCCTCCATCATCATCCCGACCAGGTTCTTGCCGATGTCATGGATGTCGCCCTTGACCGTGCCGATCACCATCTTGCCGACCGGTTCGGCGCCGGCCGCAGAGAGGATCGGCTTGAGGATGGCCATTCCGGCCTTCATGGCGTTTGCCGCCAGCAAGACCTCGGGCACGAACAGGATGCCGTCGCGGAAATCCACTCCGACGATATTCATGCCACCGACGAGCGCGTCGTCCAGGACCCGCTTGGCTTCCCAGCCGCGGTCGAGCAGGATCTGGGTCGCTTCCCTGATTTCATCCGCGAGCCCGTCGTAGAGGTCGTCGAACATCTGTTCGACCAGTTCCTCGTCGGACAGGCTGGCGAGGATGATTTCGGCGTTGCCGCTGCTAGTCTGAGACATGCATGGACCCCGGTTTTCGAGCGTCGATAGCCTGATGCTATACGATCGTTCAGTATTGGGCAAACGTTACTGGATCGGCAGGTCCAGCATCAGTTCGCGCACATAACGCGCCGGTGGCGAGCCGTACGACAACACCGCGTCGTGGTAGCGCTTGAGGTTGAACTTGCCGCCCTCGCGCTGCTCGATCTCGTGGCGCAGGTCCAGGTGCTCCTGCACGCCGACGAAATAGGTCGGCAGTTGCGCAGTCAGGAGCTGGGCGCGCGTCCACTTCAAGGCCGCTTCGCGCTCTTCCTGGAAGGTCTGTTCGGTCATCAGTTTCATGGCGTCGTCGCGACTCATGTTGTCGACGTGGATGGCCTGGTCGAGGATGGCGTTGGCGGTCGCGCGCAAGTACCACTTGAGCTGGACAAGCCGGTACAGCGGATCGTGGTCGCGAAAGCCCTGTTCGGCCATCATCCGTTCCGCATAAACCGCCCAGCCTTCGACGAACGAGCCGGACGACAGCACCGCGCGCAGTACCGACGGGTATTTGTTGGAATGCCAGATCTGCACGTAGTGCCCGGGCATCGCTTCGTGGATGCTCAGCTCAGCCAAGGCGCGGGTGTTGTACTCGCGCAGGAACGAGTTGACTTTCGCGGCGTCCCAATCGTCCGGAATCGGCGAGACCGCGTAAAAAGTATCGAGCTGCTTGTCCAGAGGGCCCGGTGAATCGCAGTAGGCAACGGTAACGCCACGTTGGAATTCCGGCATCGGGATCACCTGCACCGGCGCGTCCGGCAGGGTGATCAGATCCTTGCGCCGAACGAAATCTGTGGCATCGGCCAGCATGGCCTTGGCGGTATCGACCACTTCGCCGCGTTGCGGATGTTCGTCGTTGGCCAGTTCCAGCGCGGCCTTGATCATCGTCTGTTGCTGTGCCGGGCTTGGCGACTCCGGCGCCGCCGGCGCACCGGGCTTGCCGGCGAGCAATTCGCGGGCGATTCCGTACATCTCGATGCGGGTGCGGATGATTTCGGCTTCGGCGCGTTGGCGAATGTCTTGCCGGGTCATCGGCGAGTCCAGAGCGAAGGCCAGCTTCTCGTCGTAAAGCTTCTGGCCGAGCCGGAAATCGCCCTTGGCGTTCGGTACCAGGGTTTTGTCCAGCCAGGTCTGTTGCTCGGCAACGGCTTTGCGTAGCGCGGCGACCGCTGCTTCGAGACGTTGCTTGTCGGCGGCTGGCAATTCGCCCGCATGCGGCAGGATCATCTCGTCGACCAGCCCGATCACGCCACTGTTTTGCTTGGCCACGGTCTCGGCATGCACGCTCGGTACCCGTGCCGGGTCAAGGTTGGCGCGCATCTGCGCGAACAAGGCCGGGATTTTCTCCATGCGTGCAGTCGCGGCGCGGAGCCGATCGGGCATTGGCCCGAAGTCTCGCGCCATCAGGGTGTAGAGGGCGCTGCCGGCGAGCTGGCCATAGATCTGCGGATCCCAGGCCCAACCTTGCAAGGTCTCGGTGTTCCAGATGTCGTAGCGCAACTGGTTGTCGAGCACGGCCGCGTCAACCTGATTTTCACGCGAGAGTTTGCTGCGGTCGATTTTCCCGAGTTCGGCGAGCATGCCCTGCGAGAACGCCAAACCCTTGGCGCGGCCTTCGGAACTGAGGTCATCGAGCTCGCTGTCGAAACGATGGTCACCGATCTGCGTGGCGAACACCGGGCTCAGTTGCATCGCGCCATCGAGCCAGCGCTTGGACAGGTCGGCGAAGGCGGCATCGGCCGTTGCTTGCGGAGACGCAGTCGTTGGTGCCTGGGCAATCGGCGGCGTGGACGGCGGCGAACAGGCGGCCAGCGCGAGAGTCAGGAAGAACGCGGCAAAGTGCGGGCGGGACATGGCTGATTTCCGGGCGGCGATTGGAGGCCAAGCATACCGCCGTCCCGCGACATCAGGTATCGAACACCGCCGCTTCGGTCGGGCGCGACGGATGCGAGCGCCGTACCGCCGGGATCAGTTGCGCCACGATCGCGCAGCCCGCGAGCGTCCAGACGATCATCGCGCCACTGGGCAGGTCGAGCACCGCCGACAGCGCCAGGCCGAGCACATAGCCGCAGATGCCGATCGCGTAGGCGGTCACCATCTGCGCCTTGCCCTGCATGCCGGCGGTCGCCAGCGCCGGCACGATCAGGCTGGCGAACACCAGGTAGACGCCGACCAGTTGCACCGATGCAGTGATCGCCAATGCGAACAGGCCGTAGAACACCAGGCCGGCGAGCCGGCCGCGACGCAGCCACATGAAGGCGAGCAGGATCACCGACAGAATGGCCGCGGGGATCAATTGCCCGAAACTCACCCACAGGATCTGCCCGACCAGCAGGTCCTTCAAGTGTTCGCCGCCTTGCGGATTGTTGGCGAGAAGCAACAGGCCGCCGGTAGCAGCGAGCACGAACAGGGTACCGATCAGCGGCTCCTGGTAATGCGGCCAGCGCCGATCGGTCCAGGCAAGCAATCCAGCGCCGAGCAGGGCGGCCGCAGCGGCGGCGAACTGGATTTTGAAGCTCTCTTCGTCGACGCCGACGAACTGCGCCAGGATCACGCCCAGCGCAGCGATCTGGGCGATCGCAAGATCAATGAAGATGATGCCGCGCGACAACACCTGCTTGCCCAGCGGCACGTGCGTGGACAGCACGATCAGGCCGGCGACGCAGGCTGGGCCGAGGATGCGAATGTCGAGGCCTTCGAAAGTCATTTCACCGCTCCGAGCAACTTGTCGATGGTCGAGTCGTAGAGCCCGAACAAATCCTTGGCTTGGGCATCGCCACCGACCGTGAACGGCAGGCTGACCGCCGGCACGCCGGTGTGGTCGGCCAACCATGCGCTAGCCTTCTGATCCTGGTAGGCGGCGCGGATGATCGCCAAGGTGTTGGAACCCTTGGTGGTGTCGATCAAGCTGGCGAGATGCGCGCTGGTTGGCGGCACGCCGGGCTTGGGTTCGAGCGCGCCGATTTGGTGCATGCCCAGCCAATTGGTCAGGTAGATCCAGCTGTTGTGGTGGACGACAACATTGCGGCCCTTCAGCGGCGCCGCCTTGGCTTCCCAGCGTTTGATCGCTGCGCTCCAGCGCGCACTGAAATCGGCCAGGCGTTGCTGGTAGACAGCCGCGTTGCCAGGATCGAGCTGGGCCAGCCGCGCGCTCAGCGCCTTCGCGATCGCAAGCATGCGGTAGGGATCCATTTGCACATGCGGATTGCCTTCCGGATGCACATCGCCGTTGGCGCGACTGAGTGCGGTCGGTTTTTCCAGCGTCACGATCTGGCTCGCCGCCATGAACGAACCTGGTCCCGATGCGATTTTCTGATTGCCCGACTGCTGCACAAGTTTTGGCAGCCAACCGATTTCCAATTCCGCGCCATCGCAGACGGTCAGGTCGGCGTTGCGAATTTTCGCGATCAGGCTGGGCTTGGCCTCGATCTGGTGCACGTCCTGCAAGGCGTTGGTGGCGACATCGACGTCAACCTTGTCGCCGGCCAGCTCGGTCAGCATTGAGGCCCATTCGGGTTCGCAGGCGAATACCCGCAGTTTTGCTTGCGTCGGAGCCGATATCAGCGCGGCCGCCGTCAACAGTGACGTGATCAATAGCTTGTTCATGCGGGAAATTCCTGTGATCAAAAGGCGTGCGCGCCATGCGCGCCGAGGGCGACCTGGTATTGCAAGGTCAGGACATTGTCGGAGCCGAACGGGTTCGGCAAGTCGTGGCTCAATTGCAGTCGGATCAGGGCGAATTCGCTGTTCAGCCAACTCAGCTCGATACTGTTGCGCGACGGATCAAACGTGCTGGCGTAAGGCCCAGTGCGGTCGGCCCGGAGTTTGTCGAAACGATAGCCAAGTTCCCATGTGCGGTTGATCCGATACACCGCTTCGATATAGCCGCCGTGACGCTGGCCGTTCCATGCTTGGTCGAGCGGCGACTGGCCGGGTTGCAGCTCCGCAGGTGCGGTGTAGTCGCCATTGCGATCATCAACCAGATACTCGCCGCGCACGGTCAGGCCGCCGTCCTTGAGATTGCCGTTCGGCGCCCATTTGATCGTGCCGTCGACGATATAGAGTTTGTTGTCGCCGCTGAAGCCGTCCTCGGCGCCGACCGTGGTCGATTTGAGCATCGACAGTCCGGCCAGCCAGGACGTGTTGTCGTTGATGTCGCCACCGGCCTTGACGAAACCGGTGAGCACGCCGAGGCCGCCATGGCCGCCACCGCCGCTCGGGAAGTTGTTGCCGGCGAAGGCCTCGACACCGAATTGCAGGAAGATCGGCGCAGGCGCGAGCCAATGCAATTGCACGCCATCGTCGCCGTACTGGCCGCCGAGGAAGGCCTGGTAAACCAGCGGACGGTCGTAGAAGTTGTCGGTGTGCGCGTGGTGGCTGTTCAGGTAACCGATGTCGGAGAAAAAGCGGCCGGCGCGTACGCCCAGGCCGTTCGGTAGCGATGTGGTTTCGATATACGCATTCTCGACGCCGATATGGTCCTCACCATGGTCGTTCGACGCGGTCAGGGTCAGCTGGCCGAAGAATTTCTCGTCGATCTCGGCGTACAGCGAAACTTCGCTTTCGGCGATCGACAGCCCCTGCGGCGCCGGGCCAGCGCCGCCGCCGAGCGGAAAGCCCGAGCGGTAGTAGGTGCCTGGATCCATCGAGTTATGCGCATAGGCACCGTTGAGGATGATGCTCATCGCCGGGTTGAAAGCATTGCCGTTGGCGCCACCGGCGTCAGTGGCCGGCGCGGGCGCTTCCACTTCCGCAGTCTCGGCGGCAGCCGATTGCTCGGCCTTCATGGCGTCGAGGGCGGCCTTGGCTTCCTGCGCGGCGGCCAGCGCTTCGGCGGCTTGCTGGCGCAGGGTTTCGGCGTTGGCTTCGAGTGCCTGGATGCGGGCTTCGAGGCTCTGCAGTTGGGTCGGCGCCTTGTCGGCGGCGAACGCCGGCGTGGAGAGCGCGGCGAGCACGCAGGCGGCGAGCAGGTTTTTTTTCGTCATGGGGTGGGCGCGGCGGGAGTAGCGGCAGGGCTGCCGAGGGAGCAACTCTATAATGTTATAATGTAACAAATCAATAGGGAGGAAGTTACAGTTCGGTAATCCGTGGTTCCGAGTGCCGGCGCAACAAGGCACTGCGATGCAGCAGCGGATGGGCGAACACCGCAAGCAGGATGATCGCCACTCCGACATAGAAGCGCGGCGACAGCTCGCGCTGCTCGCCGAGCAGGAAGATCGCCAGCAAGATCGCGTAGACCGGCTCCAGGTTGAGTGCGAGTTGCGTGCTGAAGGCGCTGATCCGGCGCAAGGCCACCAGCGAGAGATTGAACGGCAACAAGGTGCAACCCAGCGCCAGCACCACTAGCAGGGCCGCATCGTGCGCGCTGGGGATTGGCAAGGTCGGGCCGAAACGGGGCACCAGGGGCGACAGTGCCACCAGGAACAGCGTGCCGGCGCCCAATTCGATGGCGGTGACGGTGAGCGCTTCCGCGCCTTCGACATGACGTTTGTTGAGTGTGCCGAACAAGGCGCTCAGGAAAGCCGAGGCTACGCCCACGACGATGCCCGGGTGCATTCCGATGGGCACGCCACCGACCAGCAGGACGATGCCCGGTACCACCATCACACCGAGCGCGAGTTCGCTGGGTTCGAACCGGCGCTTTGCGATCCAGGGTTCGAGCAAGGCGGCGAACACCGAGCCGAGCGCGAGGCAGCTCACCGCGACCGAGGCGTTCGCCAACTTGATCGCGCCGTAAAAAGTCAGCCAATGCAGGGCGACGACCACACCGATGCTGGCGTAGGTCGCCATCAGCCGCCACGGCATCGCCCGCAGACCGCGCCAAACGCGGGGCACGAGCAGCAGCGTTGCGGACACCAGCAACATCCGCCAGCAAACCAGGGCCAGCGCCGGCAGGCTGATCAGCTTGCCGAGGATGGCAGTGAAGCCCCAGAGCAGTACGCAGAATTGGATCTGCCAAAAGGCCTTGGCGTCATCTGTCATTTCTTGGCCTGGGCCAGCCAGGCCAGGACATCGGCCGGGTGTTTCTCCGGGCTGACTTTTTCCCAGACCTGCTCGATCTTGCCGTTACCGCCGATCACGAACGTGCTGCGCTGGATGCCCATGTACTTGCGCCCATACAGGCTCTTCTCGACCCATGCGCCGTAGGCTTCGAGCAGTTCGTGGTCGGGGTCGGACAGCAGCGGGAAGTTCAGCGCGTATTTCTTGACGAACTTCGCATGTTTTTTCTCGTCGTCGGCACTCACGCCAAATACCGGCACGCCGAGCTTGCTGAATTTCGGCAGGTTGTCGCGGAAGGCACAGGCCTCCTTGGTGCAGCCGGGGGTGTCGTCCTTGGGATAGAAGTACAGGACGTAGCGCTGGCCCTTCAGGGCGGCGCTATTGAGGATTAGACCGTCATCACAGGCCAGTGAAAAGGCGGGGGCGGGGTCACCAATCTTGAGCATGGGTTCTTCCTCGGGTGTTTGATATATTCAACAGATAGTAGCCAGGGGACGAACATGAGCAACAACACCGAATTGCAGCATCGTCGTGAGGCCGCGGTTGCGCGCGGCGTCGGCCACGCCACCCAACGATACGCGGTGCGAGCCACCAACGCCGAAATCTGGGATGCCGACGGTCAACGTTACATCGATTTCGCCGGCGGCATCGGCGTGCTCAACACCGGTCATCGGCACCCGAAGGTGATGGCGGCGATCCAGAAACAGCTCGAAGGTTTCATCCACAGTTGTTTCCAGGTGATGCCCTACGAGCCCTACATCGCCCTGGCAGAAAAACTCAACGCCGCTGCACCGATTTCCGGTGCGGCCAAATCGGTGTTCCTCAGTACCGGCGCCGAAGCCGTAGAGAACGCAGTCAAGATCGCCCGCGCATTCACCAAGCGGCCAGGCGTGATTGCGTTCTCTGGAGGTTTTCATGGCCGCACCATGCTCGGCATGGCGCTGACCGGGAAAGTCGCGCCTTACAAGATCGGCTTCGGGCCATTCCCGGCTGACATTTACCACGCGCGTTTCCCGCATGCCTATCACGGCGTCAGCGTCGAAGACGCGCTCGATGATCTCGCGCATCTGTTCAAGTACGACATCGAACCCATGCGCGTTGCCGCCTTGATCATCGAGCCGGTGCAGGGCGAGGGCGGCTTCACGGTGACGCCGCCGGAATTCATGCGCGCGTTGCGCAAACTCTGCGACGAGTACGGCATCTTACTGATCGCCGACGAAGTGCAGAGCGGTTTCGCGCGCACCGGCAAGCTGTTCGCAATGGAACACTACGGCGTGCACGCCGACCTGATCACCGTTGCCAAGTCGATCGGCGGCGGCCTGCCCTTGTCAGGCGTGGTTGGTCGCGCCGATGTGATGGATGCCCCCGCCGTCGGCGGCTTGGGCGGCACTTATGGCGGCAATCCAGTTGCTTGCGCAGCCGCGCTGGCGGTGCTCGATGCGATTGAATCCGAAGGCCTGTTGGCGCGCTCCACTGCCATCGGCGAGCGGTTGCGCGAATTCGTCAGCGTGCTGCAATCCGAGCCGGGCCTGGGCATCGGCGAAGTGCGCGGCCTCGGCGGCATGAGTGCATTCGAACTGATCGTTCCCGGCAGCGCCAACACGCCTGATCCCGACGCCACCAAGGCGTTGACGGCGCGCGCCGCCGAACTCGGCCTGATCCTGCTGTCTTGTGGCATCTACGCCAACACCATTCGCGTGCTGGTGCCACTTACCGTCGAAGACGACGTGTTCGAGGAAGGCCTGGCCCTTCTCGGCCGGGCACTTGGCGACGTGCGGGCGAGTTGAAGCAACATCAGATTGACCGGCTTCGCCGTTGAAGAGCTTCTCTCAGATCAGCTTCCGAAAGTGAAGCTCAACACCACGGCATCGGATGCGCGGGGACCGTCGATGTCGGTGTCGTAGTAATTCAGCGCAGCATTGACCGGGCCAAACTGGCGACTGATGCCGATGTTGTAGTCGTTATAGCTGCCGTTGCCGTCCGAATAATCGGAATGGCCGATGCTGGCATTCAGGCTGATCCCAAGCCCAGCTTCATGGTTTGCGGACAGACTGTAGTAGTGGTAGGTGTAACCGCCATTGACATAGTCATTGGCGTAACTGCCGGTGAAGGTGAGCATTCCCTTGTAGCTCAACTTGGCATCCAGCTGGTTGAAATCGACGTTGCCATAACCGGCGTTGGCGCCGAGATACCGGTAATGGGTCAGCATCGCGTCTAGGTTCCAGTCGTCGCTCAGGTCGTGGCTCCAGCCAACATAATTGTCGGTTTCAATGTTCGGGCCGTCTGGCCCATCACCGAAATTGGTGTGGGACGCCCAAAAGCCTGCGTAGAACCCGGAGTCGCCAAAGGCATAGTTCACTCCGCCCTGGAGGGTCGGCTGGAAATTGTTGAGCGTGATGCCCCGGTACACGTAGTCGGACGTGATATCGGCACTCCAACTCCAGTTCGATGCCGGCGCTTCCTCGGTTGTCGTTGCAGTCGGCGCATCGACAGGCGCGGCTTGGGCCAGCACCGCCATCGGCGTGGCGAACAGCACCAGACAGAATGTCATCGTCAATTTTTTCAGATGCATCTTGAAGCCCTCAATTATATTGTGTGTGATGATGCGGTCGATCAGAGCAGCGGCTCGCCTGCAGTAACGCAATGCACACCGCCGCCACCGAGGGCCAGGTTGTCGATATTCAGCATCTCGATGACCCGTCCCGGATAGGACTTCGCCAAGACGAGCTTGGCTGCCGCATCGGCTGCGGCGTCGCCGAAGTTCGCGGCGATCACCGCGCCGTTTACGACGTGGTAGTTGACGTAGGCGTCGACGATGGTCTTGCTGTTTCTCTGACGGATCTTGGTGATATCGGGATTCACCAGCATGGTCCGGGCAAATGCCCGCCCTTTCGCATCGGTTGATGTGCCAAGCAGGTCGTATTGCTGCCGCTCATCGGCTGCCCAAATAGAAGTCTCGGCGGCCAGCGGGTATTCGTCCATGGTCACGCCCGGGCTGACGAACATCGACGTGGCATCGACATGGTCGTCGGTGATGTCCTTGTTGTAGATGCCCTTGAACCAGATCATCTTGTTCGCTCCGTAGGCGGCCAGCACTGCAGCCTCGATCTGGGCTTTGGTCTTGCTGCCATTGCGGTTGGAATTCACCAAGCTACTTTCGGTCGCCATCACGGTGCCGTCGCCATCGGCCTGGATGGCCCCACCCTCGCCGACAAAACTGGCGGCGGTAAACGGCAGGCCCAAATACGTGGCAATGCGTTGGGCCACCAGCGCATCCTTGGCATGGGTCTGCCGGTTGCCCCAGCCATTGAAGTTGAGCCCAACCGCATCCATGCCGCCTAGACCATTGATACGAAACAGCGGCGCCGTGTCCGCCATCCAGCAATCGTCGACTGGAATCGAACTGATCACTTGCACCGTAGGCCCGCACTTGGTCATCGCCACTGACGCTGCGGCAGCGCCATCTGCGCACATGATGACCGGCTCGTACTTCGCGATCGTCCTGGCGATCAGAGCGATATTGTCCTGCACGCCCGGCAGAAGGTAGCTGCCCCAGATGGTGAGGTTGGAGGGCCAAGCCATCCAGGTGCGTTTGTGCGGCAACGCCTCGCCGGGCACCCAGAACGGGGCGGTGCTGCTGGCGAGGCGCGTCGTCATCGCTGCCATCGGTGTGCCCGCCAAAGCAAGACTTGCTGCCCCGGCGGCGGCTATGCCGGCCGTGGCCAGGAATGTTCGGCGCGAGATGTTTTTCTCAGAGAGTCCTTCCCGCATCTGCTCAAGTAGATCCTTCGACTCGCGCATGTCCTGCTTCCTTTGGAAAGTCACACAAACAATGTTGTCAGCCCTGCGATGGGAGTCCTGATGGAGCAATGAGCGTCTCAGTGACCGGTTTTCATCCGTGTCCAGGAACGCGTGATGATCCGGTCGATGTTGTCCGGCATCACCGGAACCGTGTAGAGGCGGGCACGAAGCGCCGGGCCGGGGTAGATGGCCGGGTTGCTGGTGATTTCCGGCAACACCCATTTGAGCGCCGCCGCATTTCCGCTTGGATAGGCAACGAAGTTCGTAATCTTGGCGGCCACTTCCGGCCGCATGATGTAGTCGATGAACCGCGTGGCGTTGCCGGGGTGCGGTGCGTCTGTCGGAATCGCCAGGGTGTCGATCCAGACTTCGGTACCTTCGCGTGGAATCGCATACTGCAGGTGGATGCCGTTCTTTGCCTCCGTGGCACGTGCCGCTGCTTGTGCGATATCGCCGCTCCAACCAAGCGCCACGCAGACATCACCAGTGGCCAGTTCGTTGGCCTGCATATTGTTGAAGTTGGTTACGTACGGACGCACGCCGGTGAGCAGTTTCTCTGCTGCTTCGTAGTCGGCTTCGACCAGGCTGGCCGGGCTCTTGCCGAGGTAGTTGAGCGCCGCAGCCATCACTTCGCCGGGTGCGTCCAGGAAGGAGATGCCGCAGTCCTTCAGTTTTGCCAAGTTTTCGGGCTTGAACAGGATTTCGTAACTATCCAATGCCACGTTCTTGCCGAGGCGCGCCTGAACCTTGTCGACGTCGTAGCCAATCCCGGTCGTACCCCACATATACGGAATGGCGTACTGGTTGCCCGGGTCGTAGGTAGCCAGCAACTTCAATGTTTCCGTATCCAGGTTGCCCCAGTTTTTAAGTTGACTCTTGTCAAGGGGCCGGAACACGCCGACCTTGATCTGGCGTCCGAGAAACGGAGCGCCGGGGACCACGATGTCGTAGCCGGAGTTACCCGCCAGCAGGTGTGATTCCAAAGTTTCGCTTGAATCGAAGGTGTCGTAGACGACTTTGATGCCGGTTTCCTTGGTGAAGTCGGTAACAACCTCAGGATCGATGTAGTCGCTCCAGTTGAAGATGTACAACACCTTTTCTTCGACCGCCTTGCTGGCTACGGGAGCAACGGCCTGTTGATCCCCAGCGGGCTTCTGGCATGCGCCCAGGCCGAATACGAGTGCAGAACAGAGCAGGCCAGGCAACAGGTTGTTTTTCATGGCGACTCCAAAGCGGCTCGTGGCCGCCGACAGGGGGGAAAGATGTGGCTGACGATTACTCATGGCAGGAGCTGATCCCGTCGCTGGTATTCAACCGGCGATACATCTCCGGGCGACGGTCGCGGAAAAAACCGAACGCATGGCGTTCAAGCGCCAGCGCATCCAGATCAAACTCCTGCGTGAGCACGGTCTCGTCCGTGCGGTTGGCTTCCTGCAACTTGGCACCGGTGCCGTCGGTGATGAAACTGGAGCCGTAGAACGTCGATGTGACCATCGGGCCGGAGTCATTGCCTATGGATGCCTCGGTGCCAATGCGGTTGGCAGCTACGACCGGCACCATGTTGGCGGCCGCATGGCCTTGCATCGTGCGCTGCCAGTGCGCAGCGGTATCCATGTCCGGATTGTGCGGCTCATTGCCGATTATGGTGGGGAAACAGAGGATCTCCGCCCCCGCCAAGGCCATCGTTCGTGCCGTTTCCGGGTACCATTGATCCCAACAGATACCGATGCCAATGCGACCGAAGTGCGTGTTCCACACCTTGAACCCGGTGTCGCCAGGCGTGAAATAGAACTTCTCGCAATAGCCCGGGCCATCCGGGATATGCGTCTTGCGATAGACGCCAAGGATGCTGCCATCGGCATCGGCAATCGCCACGGAGTTGTAGGCGGCATTGCCCGCGCGCTCAAAAAAACCGATTGGAATGACGACATTCAATGTCTTGGCAAGCGCGGCGAAATGCGCGATACGCCGGTTGCCGGTGAACGCTTGCGCCAGGGCAAGGTGCCGGTGATTCTGCACATTGCAGAAGTACGGCATCATGAATAGCTCCGGGCACAAAGCAAGATTGGCGCCCCGCTCGGCGGCCAGCCGAATCAAACGCTCGGCGCGCGCGATGTTCTCGTCGAAGTCCCAACTGCCGGACGACATCTGGATGGACGCAACTGTGATCAGCCTGCTCATGGTCGAAATCCGCCTTTATATCCTTGTGGCAAGGCCGGTTGTTGCTGTGTTGAACAATGTAGTGATCCGCCGCCCATCGAGATATGCGTCACCGGTAGCATCTCGACCGCACGACTTGGAAACGCCCGCGCGAAAACGTTCCGTGCGATGGCGTCGGTCTCGATGCCAAAGGCAGTCGAGATCACGCCGCCATTGACTAGGATGTAGTTGCCGTAACAGTTGCAATAGCGCTCTGAGCCGTAGGTTTCCTCGACGATGGCCGCTGGCAGATCGAGGATCTCGAAAGAACGCCCTTTGGCGTCGGTGGCCAATGCCAGGGCACGGCGATTTTCCTGCATTATCCGGAAATGGTCGCCCTGATCCGGATGCGCCGACTGGAACAGAATGCTGCCCTCGGCAATGAACGAGGCAATGCCATCGATATGGCCATTGGTTTCGACTTCGAGCGGATTGCCTGGCAACCAGATGATTTTTTCCGCACCGAGCATGCGGCGCAATTCTCCCTCGATCTCGCGCTTGCTCATGCCCGGGTTGCGATTGCGATTGAGCAAACAACTTTCGGTGGTCAGCAGGGTGCCGGCGCCGTCGACAAAAAACGCGCCGCCCTCAAGCACCATGTCGGAGCAGTACGAAGCTGCCTCGGCAAGTTGGGCAATTCCGGCGGCCATCCCGGCGCAACCTTCATAGGGGTGGTATTTTTCGCCCCAGGCGTTGAAACGGAACAGAGCGCAGGCCAATCCCGACGGACCGAGCAGAAAGATCGGTCCAAAATCGCGCAACCAATTGTCCTCAGCCGCGGTAGCGAACACGGCGACTGATGGGCCGCACAATTGCCTGGCGTTTTCCACGCACGTGCCATGGGCAGTGACTATGCAGGGCTGGTAGCGGGCGATCGTTTGTGCCGCCAAGGCGAACTCACGGCAGACGGCATCGTAATGACTTCCCCAGAGCTCCTCGCGGTCAGCCAGGACCGGCCAGCCCAGCCAGGTAGCCGCCATCGGTTCCCATTCCGCCGGCATGCGATAGCCCAGCGCTCGGCAATTGAATGCTCGTTCGCCAGCGGCAACCCGGGGCAGGCGTACGGTGCTTTGAATATCCCTTGTATTCATTAAGGAGTTTCACGTCAACGAAAGGCAGTGCGAGGCTATCCCTGTCAAAAACCGGCAACAAGCGATAGATTTAGCGGTAATTTGATTAGGAACGCTTATCTGCGATGTCCAAGCGCTTGCCTCCTCTGAACACGCTGCGCGGCTTTGAGGCCGCCGGCCGGCTCGGCAGTTTCCACAAAGCGGCTGCCGAGTTGCACCTGACCCAGTCGGCGATCAGCCAACAGATTCGTAGTCTTGAAGCGCATCTCGAGCAATCGCTGTTTATTCGCAGTGGACGCCGCGTAAGCCTGACTGATGCCGGTCACGACTTGCTCAGCACCACGCAATCGCTGATGCAGCAGTTTGCGGCGGGGGTTCGCCGACTGGATCAGTATCGCAAACCGAATCAGCTGGTCTTGAATACGTCGCCTGCTTTCGCTCGCCATTGGCTGCTGCCGCGCCTGGGCGATTTCCACGCCCGGCATCCAAAGGTCGATTTGTGGCTGTTCAGCACCGATGAGCCCCCGGATATGGCGAGCCAGACCATCGACATCGCCATCCGCGATGACATTTCCGCCCAGGCCGGATGCAGTTTCCGTGTGCTACATGCCGATCGCCTTTACCCGGCCTGCCATCCCAAACTCTTGAAAATAGCCGCCAGCGAGCGCATGACCCTGCATGGCGAGCGCGATATGGACTGGAGCCACTGGGAAGTAGAGGCTGGTCCAGATGTCGGTCAACGAAACACAGGGCTCAACTTCTCCGATCCAGGTCTACTGCTGGATGCAGCTTGCAGCGGGCTTGGGATAGCGCTAGTCAGCCAGTTGCTGAGTCGAAGCGCGCGTGCTGCCGGGCTGCTCGCACCGCTTTCAGAGCGGAGTGTTCATGGACCGACCTGGGCGTGGTTGATTCATCCTGATAGCGAAGTCAATCCGCTGACCCGCGGTTTCTGCGACTGGATTGAGGCTGAGTTGCGGGTCAGTAGTGTTCGGTCCGACTAACCGCGTCGAGGACAGGAAGCGCTGGTCATTTCGTCGGCGCCGCCCGTACCGGGATCGGTACGTTGCACAGTTCGATATGACCGGCGGGCGCCACGTACCAGTCGTCGTGACGATTGCGCCGTGCTTCAGCCACTGCCGCGAAGGTTGCGCTGTCAGTGCGCAATACCTGCAAACGCGTGCGCTGCTCGGCGGGGACATCGCTCGCCAGCTTCACCGAGGTGATCGGCAGTTGCTGCTCGGGTTTCTCGTAGAAGCCGAGCGGGCCGGTGCCGCGCGGCAGGGTAGAGAGCAGTTCCATGCCTTGCACAACCCGGCCGACTACGGCGATGTTGCGATCCAGGTGCCGCGGCGCGTGGCCGGTGATCGCGTACAGACTGGCACCGTTGCCGCTGCCCGGATCATCGCCACGACCAACGCCGACCGCGCCATAGCAGTGGGTCAGCCAGGCCTGGCCGGCCTTGCGATCGCGCCCGACTGGAAAGCCGTTGCTGAAACCGACTTCCGGCGCATACAGGTCGCCATCGGGAAGTTTTGTGAATGGCATCTTCGGTGAAATTGGCACGGTGAATTCGGCCGGAAGAGTCGGCTTGGCGCTGCCCAGTGGCCGGGCCACGGCGCCTTCGACGTCTTCGCTTGGATCGCCCCATTGGGCGACGTAATTGTCTTGCGAGCGGATGATCGCCAAGCCGTCGAAATAATGTTCGTGCGCCAGGATCTTGATGTTGGCGACGTGCGCGGGCGAATACAGCGGGGCCATTTCGATCACCACGCGGCCCGTAGGAAGATCCATGTAGAGCGTGTTGTCGGGATCGAGTTCGCGCCAGTCACTGGCTGGAGATGCCGCGAGGATGTCGGCCATCGCGCGTGAATGCGGCGGTGTGGGCGTGGCTGCCGCAGCGGTGCCGGCAAGGCTGGTTGCCAGTGCGAGATGGATCCAGTGTGCGGTTCGAGTGTTCATCGGAATTCTCCCAGGGGCTTGGCTGGATTCTGGCACAAGCAAACACGGCTCAGGGCGCGAGCACTTCCAGTTTCGTGGCTTGCCCGCGCAGGTTGGGGCTCAGGTAGCCGTGCGAGCCGCAGGGCACGAAGCCGGCCGTGCGAAACGCACGACGATAGAAGCTCGCCGGGCGATCCATGAATCCCTTGGTGTCGCCGAGGATCGCATCGTCGTTGCCGAATACTTCGAGGAAGGCGACGCCGTCGCACAACTCCTCGAAGCTGGACAAGCCGCGGCGCAGTTCGGCAGTCGGCACGTAGTGCAGGACGTCCGAGCACACCAGCAGGTCGGCAGCAGCGCCGAAGCGCAGCTGTTCGAGTTGCCCGAAACCCGCGAGTGCGATGTTGCGGCGCCGGCCATGCCGGGCGACCGCATATTCGCTGGAATCCACGCCCTGGTAACGCAGCCCGGGCCGAAGTTTTAGCAAGGGCGCGCGCCAGGCGGCTTCGCCGCAGCCGATATCAAGCACGCTGCGGATCGGTCGTTGCAAATAGTACTCGGCCATCGCCACCGCGAGCGTCACTTTGCGTGTCAGCGTTGCCTTGCTGCCAGGCCGATCGTGGTACCAGCGGTCGAAATAGGCGCGGTCGTAGGTTTTTTCCATTGGCGTCTCGGCTGCTTCGATCTCGGCAAGTTCAAGCGGTAAGAGTACAGTCAACGCGAGAGGCCGTCTTGCCGGAGCGCGAACAATGGGATCCTTGGTCTGGGGCATGTTGTTCGGTGCAATCGGCATGGGTTACTGCCTGTACGGCCGACAGCAACGCGCGCCGATCCCACTGGTCTGCGGTGTTGGCCTGATGGTGTTTCCGTATTTTGTCAGTGGCACTTTGCTGACTCTGCTCATCGGCGCCGTGCTGATGGCCATACCGTGGCGCTGGCGTTGAAGAGATGGCGATGAAAGACGATGGCTTGCTCGCCCATGTCCGTGAACTGCTCGATACGCTGGGCAGGATTACCTTGCGACCGATGTTTGGCGGCTATGGTGTCTACTGCGATGGGCTGTTCTTCGCCATCGTCATTGATGGCCGCTTGTACCTGAAAGTGGACGACGAAACCCGCGCTCACTTTTCGGCTGCCGGCTCTGCACCGTTCGTCTATGAAGGCCGATCTGCGCCGGTCGAGATGAGCTATTGGCAGGCGCCGGAAGCAGCCATGGACTCGGCCGAGGACATGCGCCCTTGGGGACGATTGGCCATTGCCGCCGCGATGCGAAAACCGGCCAAAAAAATAGCTCCGAAGACTTCGCGCCCGAAAAAAACATGGTCGGGTTCTCTTTAGCAGCCAATCAGTTTGCGCCGATCACCAGCGAGCGCATCGAGATCGTGCTCATCACGGCGGTATTGAAGAACGACACCGCTTCGCCTTCACGTTGCAGTGCCAGCACGTAGAGCAAGGGCAAGTAATGCTCGGGCGTCGGAATCGAGAGCAAGGCATCAGGCCCGAGTGTTTCATAGCCGAGCAGGCCTTCGTGATGGCCGTCGGCGATGCGCTCGGCCACTTCCTCGTCGAAACGCAGGGCCCAATCTTTCGGGGTGGCTTCGTTGTAGCGGAACAGACGCAGGTTGTGCACGATGTTGCCGCTGCCGACCACCAGTACGCTTTCGTCGCGCAGCGGCGCCAGCGATCGTGCCAGGTCAAAGTGCCATGCACCGGGTTGCAATCCGGACAGGCTCAGTTGCACCACCGGGATATCAGCTTCCGGATACATCGGTGCCAACACGCTCCAGGCGCCGTGGTCCAAGCCGCGCTGGGCATCGTGGTGCACCCGCGTGCCATCCAGAAGGTCTGCTACCCGATGCGCAAGTTCAGGACTTCCCGGCGCGCGGTAGCGCACATCGAACAAGGCCTTTGGAAAACCATGGAAATCGTGGATGGTCTCGGGATGTTCGGCCACGCTGACGTAGACGCCCCTGGTTTCCCAGTGCGCGGAAATGCACAGGATGGCTTTCGGTCGTGGCAGGGTTTTCCCCAGCGCCTGCCAGCTCCGACGAAACTCGTTGTCTTCGATCGCGTTCATCGGCGATCCGTGGCCGACGAAAACAACGGGCATAGCGCTCATGTGTGAAACCTTGTAGGTCCGGCTACAGCTTACCGATAACTCCCCGGCGCGCCAGCATCGGCCTGCCAGACGCCTCCCATGACTTATGGCAGGTTCGCTATACCTAAGTTAATACTACTGTCTGGCCATGACCGAACACGAACCCCATCTGAAGAAGTTCCAGAAAGAACTCAGCGCCGGAACGGTGTCGCTGGTGCTGCTTGCGGTTTTGGATCAGGCCGTTGAACCGATGTACGGCTACCAGATCGCCAAGCGGCTGGAGCGGAGCGGCGAAGGCCTGCTCGGCGGCAAGCAGAGCGCGCTGTATCCGGTCCTGCGCAACCTTGACGCCGCCGGCTTGCTGGCCAGCGAAGTCGAGCCTTCGGTAGCCGGGCCGCCGCGCCGGTATTACCGGATCACGCCGCTTGGCCGCGATGTACTCAAGGCCTGGATCGAGCACTGGAACGCCACCCGCGATTTCGTTGAAACCACGTTGGAAGGAACACCGCGATGACCGCCGCCACCCCGAAAACCATTTCCGAGTACCTGGAGCAGTTGCGCGCGGCCCTGGCCGGCGCCGACCCGGCGCTGGTGCAGGACGCGCTCTACGACGCCGAGGAATATCTGCGCTCGGAACTGGCGGAAAATCCGGGCGTCGATGAAGCCACGTTATTGGCAAGCATGGCCGGAAGTTACGGCGCTCCGGAAGAAGTCGCCGATATTTATCGTGTCCAGGAAGCAACGGTCGTTCAGGCTTTGCGTCCGCCGCCGGTGAAGGTCAGGTACTCGGTATTGGGCCAGTTTTTCGGTGTGGTCGCCGATCCGCGCGCATACACGGCGTTGCTGTACATGCTGCTTTCGGTGGCAACCGGCATCTTCTACTTCACCTGGGCAACGATCGGCATCAGCCTGTCCCTGGGTTTACTGTTGCTGGCGCTGATCGGCGTGCCGCTGGGCATTCTTTTTTTCGCCAGCGTGCGTGGCATTTCGCTGGTGGAAGGGCGATTGGTGGAAGTGTTGCTGGGCGAACGCATGCCGCGCCGGCCCTTGTATTCGGATCGCAACAAACCCCTGCTGACCCGAATCAAGGAAATGTTCACCGACCCGCGTAGCTGGTCGACGGTGTTGTACATGCTGCTGATGTTGCCGCTGGGAACCCTCTATTTCACTATCGCAGTAACTTTGCTTTCAGTGTCGCTCGGCCTGGTGGCGGCGCCCATGGCCTGGCTGATCGGCTTTCCGGTCAGCTACGGCATCGACAGCGACATCTGGATACCGCCGACCGTCAGCTTGCCGATCCTGTTCTCGACCGGCGTGCTGTTGCTGTTCGGAACCCTGCACCTGGCGCGTGGCATCGGCTACCTGCACGCGCAACTGGCCAAGCAGCTGCTGGTGAAATCCGCCCGCGATTGATCGCGGGCGTTCCCGCTGGGAATCATCCGGCCATCAAGGCGCGAATGATGCCCTGCAAGCCCATCAGCAGCAGGGCGATCATGGCGACCGCGCTGACCATGAAGCCCATGCTGCGCTTGCCGGCTTCACGGATGTAGCCGAACAGGTAGAGCACCCGGCCGACGATCCACGCGTAGCCCAGGTAGCCGGCGATTTGCTCGTTGCCATACAGGGCGGCCAGCCATAGCGCAGGCAGGAACATCACCACTTGCTCGACCGTGTTTTGATGGGCGCGGAAAGCGCGCTCGAAATCCGGATTGCCGGTGATCGCCGGGGCATGGATGCCGTATTTGCCGCGGGCACGGCCGACCAGATAAACGGCCAGGATCAGGACGAGGACAGTGAGGGCGGTGACAAGTGAGGCGTGCAGGTGCATGGCGTTTCCTGGCTGGCTGGATGTTCGGGTATTGTCGCGGTAACGCCGTTGCGAAACCAGCACGATGACCGATCCGCTCGCTGCGCCTTTCCCCTTGCCCTGCGGTGTGCTCCTGGGCAATCGTTTGTGCAAGACCGCAATGACCGAGGGCCATGGCGACTCCCATCTGCGCGCTACCGTCCGCCACGAACGTCTGTACCGGGCCTGGAGCGAAGGCGGCGCCGGATTGCTGATCACCGGTAACGTGATGATCGACCGCCGGGTAATCGAACGTCCCGGCAATGTCGCCATCGATGTGACGCATCCGCCTTCAGTTGATGCCGATGCCCGCGCCGCCCTGGCGCGCTGGGCCAAAGCCGGAACCGTTGTCGGCAACCAGTTGTGGATGCAGATATCGCATGCCGGTCGGCAGTCGCCGCGTTACGCCACCCGGCAACCGCTCGGGCCTTCCGCAGTCAAGCTCGACCTGATGGGCAACTACGCGCGGCCGCGTGCGCTGCGTGAACACGAGATCGTTGATTTCATCCGCCGCTTCGGCCAGGTTGCGGCGATCGCCCGGGAAACCGGCTTTACCGGCGTGCAGGTGCACGGCGCGCATGGCTATTTGCTGAGTTCGTTCCTGTCGCCAGTCACCAATCTGCGCGATGACGCCTGGGGCGGTGCGCTGGAGAACCGCGCGCGCTTTCTGGTTGAAGCAGTCCGATCGGTACGGCGCGCGGTTGGTTCGGATTTCCCGGTATCGGTGAAGCTCAATTCCGATGATTTCCGCAAAGGCGGCTTTAGCCACGAGGACTGCCTCGGCGTGGTGCGCTTGTTGAATTCCGAACGCATCGACCTGCTGGAGATTTCCGGCGGCAACTACGAGCAACCGCGCTTGCTCGGCGTGGAGGGCCGGGCAGAAGACGCGTTACCCGTGCGCGCCAGTACCCGGGCGCGCGAAGCCTACTTCCTGGAATATGCAGGCGCGATCCGCAAGGTGGCGACCATGCCGATGATGGTGACTGGCGGATTCCGCACGCGCCTTGGCATGGAAGCTGCCCTGGCCAGTGGCGATACCGATGTGATCGGCATCGCCCGACCGTTCTGCACGCAACCGGATGTTGCACGCCACCTGCTCGCGCGTGAGATTGACGAACTGCCCGCGTTCGAAAAATCGCTGATGTTGCGGCCGAGTGGCTGGCTGTCGCCGACCAGCCCGTACCTGCTAGCCAAGATGGTCAACGTGCTCGGTGTGCAGGGCTGGTACTACCAGCAACTTGATCGCCTGGCCGTTGGCAAGCCTGCGCAGCTGGATCGCGGTTTGTCGCGCTCGTTCCTGCGCTACTGGTGGAACGACTTGAGCAAGGCGGCGTTGCTGCGGCGTTGACCGGCGTCGTTCAAAATCCTTCCGCGTCAATCGTCATCAGCGCGGCCGCACCGCTGCGGATCGTCTGCAGATGCATGGCGGTCTCCGGCAATAGGCGGGCGTAGTAGAAACGCGCGGTTGCGAGCTTTGACTTGTAGAAAGGGTCGCCTGTGTGGAGTTGGTCGAGCGCCGCCCGCGCCATCCGCGCCCACAGCCAGGCATAGACGAGATGGCCGATGATGCGCAGGTAGGGCACCGAAGCGGCACCGACTTCATCCGGATCCACCGCCGCTTTGGTGGCGATTTCGGCGGTGATTTTCGCCACGTCCTCGCCGAGTTTGGCGAGCGGGTTGATGAATTCGGCCATCTCCGGTTTGCCGGCCTGCGCCTGCACGAACTCGCGCACCAGCGATCCGAACATGCGCAACTTCGCGCCCTGGTCATGCAGCACCTTGCGGCCGAGCAGGTCCAGCGCCTGGATGCCGTTCGTGCCTTCGTAGATCATGTTGATGCGGGCATCGCGGACGAATTGCTCCATGCCCCATTCGGTGATGAAACCGTGGCCGCCGAACACCTGCAAGGCAAGGTTGTTGGTCTCGAAGGCGTTGTCGGTGATGAAGGCCTTGACCACCGGGATCAGGAAAGTGAGCAGTGCTTCCGACTGCGCGCGCACCGCCGGATCGGGATGCGAGAGTTCGCGGTCCATTTGCAAGGTGGTGAAACAAACCAGCGCGCGACCGCCTTCGGTGTAGGCCTTGCAGGTGAGCAGCATGCGCCGCACGTCCGGATGCACGACGATCGGATCGGCGGGTTTGTCTGGCTGCTGCGGCCCGCGCGGAGAACGGCCTTGCAGGCGATCACGGGCGTAGTCGCGGGCGTTCTGGTAGGCGACTTCGGCCAGTCCCAGCGATTGCATGCCCACGCCCAGGCGGGCCGAGTTCATCATCACGAACATCGCCGCCAGGCCTTTGTGCGGTTCGCCCACCAGCCAGCCGCGCGCGCTGTCGAGATTCATCACGCAGGTAGCGTTGCCGTGGATGCCCATCTTGTGTTCGATGGAGCCAGCCTTGATGGCGTTGCGTTCGCCAGTATTGCCGTCGGCATCGGGAATGAACTTGGGCACGATGAACAAGGAGATGCCGCGACTACCGACTGGCGCATCGGGCAGACGCGCCAGCACTAGGTGGATGATGTTCTCGGAGAGATCATGCTCGCCCGAGGAAATAAATATCTTGGTCCCGGTCAACGAGTGACTGCCATCGGAATTAGGCTCGGCGCGGGTCTTGAGCAGGCCGAGGTCGGTGCCGCAGTGCGATTCGGTCAGACACATCGTTCCGGACCAGTGGCCGGACACGAGTTTCGACAGGTAAATCTTTTTTTGTTCATCGCTGCCGTGCGCCAGCAAGCATTCGTAGGCGCTGTGGGTGAGCCCGAAATACATCAGCCAAGCCTGGCTGGCGGCGTTGAACATCTCGTAGACGCGATTGTTGAGCAGCACCGGCAAACCCTGACCACCATGTTCGGTAGCGCAGGACAAGGATGGCCAGCCGGCCTCGACAAACTGCCAGTAGGCTTCCTTGAATCCCTTCGGCGGCGTGACCACGCCATCGCCATCGAGGGTGCAGCCGTCGCGGTCGCCGACCACGTTCAGCGGCAGAATCACCTGGCTGGCAAAGCGGGCACCTTCCTCCAGCACCGCATCGATGGTCTCGACATCCAGGCCGGCATGCGCGGGCATCGCCCGGTATTCGGACATCACGTCGAGGACGTCGTGCATGACGAAGCGCATGTCGCGCAGCGGGGCGGTGTAGTGGGGCATTTACTGGTCTGGCTGTTTGGGGGCTGCCAATTAGACCATACCTACACGTATGTTTGTGCGGCGCAAGAGTGTGGCCGCTAAGCCCCTTCTACTGCGTAAACTGGAGTCAGTCCAAAGCGGGGAAACGTGATGAAGAAGGGTCTGATCGGCTGTCTGATCGTGGGCTTGGTGATTGTGGTGGTTGGCGGCGGCGCCGCTTACTGGTTCGTGCTGCGGCCAATGTGGAATGCCGGCAGCGCGATGGTCCAGAACGCTCAGGATCTGGCCAAGGTCGCCGATGTGGAAAAATTGGTAAGCAACCAATCACCGTATGCAGCGCCTGCCGACGGCAAGCTGACACCGGGGCAGGTGCAGTCCTTCGTGGCCGTACAGAATCTCCTGTTCGCCAGCATGGGCAAGGACTTCGATGCGCTCAAACAAAAATATGACGCGATCGAGGCCGAACACAAGCAGGACGGCAAGGACGCCAATCTCGGTCAGGTCATGGGTGCCTATTCCGATTTGTCTGGGCTGATCCTGAAGGCGCGGCAAGCACAGGTCGAAGGCATCAATCAACAGCATCTTTCGCTCGAGGAATACCGCTGGATCCGCCAGCAAGCCTATTCCGCGCTGCCCTTCATCGAGATGACGCCGGAGCAGGTCACCCAGATGACGGCCCCCGCACCTGTGGCATCACAGATGCCGGCTGCCGCCGCCAATATCCCGCCCGACGCACAGCAAGCTGTCCTCGATGCCCAGGCGGCAATGAAGGCTGCCACGGACAGCCCGGAAATGCAGGCAGCCAAAGCCAATGCCGACCTGTTGCGACCCAACAAGGAACTGCTGGAGAAGACTCTTGGTGAGGCCTGGCTCGGTATGTAGGCCTCAGGCTGCCATGCCCGCAGCATGGCCCGAGGCCCAGGCCCACTGGAAGTTGTAGCCACCGAGGTGGCCAGTGACATCGACCACCTCGCCGATGAAATACAGGCCGCGATTGGTTTTTGATTCCATTGTGCTCGAAGAAAGTCCGTCGGTATCGACGCCGCCGAGCGTGACCTCGGCGGTGCGATAACCCTCGGTGCCGCTGGCAATGATCGGCCAGTGGGCGAGCTGCCGGGCGATCGTGCGCAATTCGGCGTGCCGGAACTGGCGCAGTGGTTTGTTCTCGAACCAGACCTCGCACAATCTCTGTGCGAAACGCTTTGGAAAGACGTCGGCGAGAATGGTCTTGAGTTCGGTAGCCGGTTGAGTTTGCTGGCGTTCGAACAGCCAAGCCTCGATGTCTGTTTCCGGGAGCAAGTCCAGCAGAAGTTCCTTGCCAGGTTCCCAATAAGAGGAAATCTGCAGGATGCTCGGCCCGCTCAGGCCGCGATGGGTGATCAACATGGCGTTGTCGAAGCGGGCCTTGCCACAGCGCGCCGAAACTTGGAAGGCGACGCCGGCGAGATCGGCGTAGTGCTCTTGGTGCGTGCCGGTGAGCGTGAGCGGCACCAGGCCGGCGCGCGTGGGAACCACGACGTGGCCGAACTGGCGCGCGAGCTCGTAGCCGAATCCGGTCGCGCCCATGCTCGGAATCGACAGGCCGCCGCTGGCGACGACCAAGGATTCGCAGGTGATTTCGCCGATTGTCGTGAGCAGTCGGTAACCACTTCCGTCGACTACATGGACAGATTCGACCTTGGTATTGGTCTCGATGCGCACGCCGGCGTCGGCGCATTCGTCCAGCAACATCTTCACTATCTGCTTGGAAGAGTCGTCGCAAAATAACTGGCCCAGTTCTTTTTCGTGCCAGGAAATTTCGTGGCGCTCGACCATGGTGATGAACTGTGCTGGCATGTAGCGTGCCAGCGCCGATTTGCAGAAGTGCGGGTTGGCGGAAAGAAAATTCGCCGGCGTCGTGCCGGTGTTGGTGAAATTGCAGCGGCCACCGCCGGACATCAGGATCTTCTTGCCGCAGCGGTTGGCGTGCTCGATTACCAGCACGCGCCGGCCGCGTTGCCCGGCGGTGAGGGCGCACATCAAGCCGGCGGCGCCAGCGCCGATGATGAGGATGTCGTTCAGATTTTTACCAGTTGCTTGCCGAAATTCTGCCCGCTGTAGAGCCGGCGCAGCGCCTCGGGGAAGTTGTCCATGCCTTCGACAAAGTCCAGCTTGCTGGTGAGTTTTCCGCCCTGCGCCCACGGCGCCATCACCGCGATCGCTTCGCCGCTGCGATGCAGGTAATCGATGATCACGAAACCTTCCATGCGCGCCCGCGCCGAAATCAATGACAGGTAGTTGGCCGGGCCGCGCGCTTCGCTGCCGGCGTTGTACTGGGAAATGCCGCCGCACAACACGATCCGCGCCTTCAGACGCAGGCGCTTGAGCACAGCATCGAGGATCTCGCCGCCGACGTTGTCGAAATACACATCGATGCCTTCCGGGCAATGCTTCTTGAGCGCATCCGAGACCTTCTCGTTCTTGTAGTCGATTACCGCGTCGGCGCCGAGTTCGTCTTTCACGTAGGCGCATTTCTGCGGACCGCCGGCGAGGCCGATTACCCGGCAGCCGAGGTTGCGGGCGATCTGCACTACCGCCGAGCCGACCGCGCCAGACGCTGCCGACACCACCACCGTTTCACCGGATTTCACCGCGCCGATTTCGATCAACCCGAAGTAGGCCGTCAGGCCGGTGGCGCCGAACACACTCAAGGCCCAGCCCGGATGCGGCAGCTTGCTCGCGTCGAAGCGCTGCAAACCCTTGCCGTCGGACACCAGTTCGTTCTGCACGCCGGTCATGCCGCTGACCCAGGCGCCAACCGGGAACTTCTCGCTTTTCGTTTCGACCACTTCGCCGATTCCGCCCGAGCGCATCACTTCGCCCAGGCCCACCGGCGGCCAATAGGATTTCTGTTCGCTCATCCATACGCGCATCGCCGGGTCGATCGACAGGTACTTCACCGCCACCCGGACCTGGCCATCGGCCAGTGCTGCCGGCGCGGATTCGCGCATTTCGAAGTCGCTGTCTTTCGGCGTGCCGTCGGGACGGGCGATCAGGTGCAGTGCGCGGTGGCTCATGGGAATCTCCGGTGGTTGCGACGGTGCATCAGTGGGGTGTGGCGAGCAGGGCGCAGAATGATTCGGCGAAGCGGTGGGCATCACCCGGCCAGCGTGCGGAAAGATAGTTGCCGTCGCGCAGCGCAAATCCGGGAGCGAGGTTGCCGGGAGTATCGCGGCGCAACGGTAACGGCCCGGAGATGAAGTCGTCCGGGGATGCCAATGCCTCGATGACTTCCGCCTGCACGGTTTGCGGATAGGTACGGTAGTAGTCGCCGAGCCAGGCGCGGGTGAGGTTCCAGGCCAGCATTTCCTGGCGTTGCAGTAGTGCGGTGGTCCGCCGGCCATGCAATACCGAACGACCGTTCGCCGCTTTGGATCGCGCGGCCAGGACAACACCGTGGCAGATCGCGGCAACGGGTTTGCCTGCCGTGAACATCGTCGCGACGAGATTCTGCAAAGTCATCGATTCGAGGTAGCTGCGCATGCCCGGCGCGTGGCCGCCCGGTAACAGCAAGCCGTCGAAGTCGTTCGCCGAAATCTGCTCGTAGCGCAGCGGTGTCGTGAACGCAGCACTCGCTGCCATCGCCGTATGCGCTGCGCGACCGTTTTTATCAGCGGCCAGGAACGGTTTCAGCAGTCCCAATCCGCTGCCGTCGAGCATGCGCGGATCGGCCTGCGCCGGTTTTCCGTCCGGCGTGGCGAACACGACGCGATGGCCACGTTCGCACAATAACTTCCAAGGCACGCCACTTTCGGTCGGATCGAAATCACGCGCAGGCAGCGGCAATAGCACGGTTGCCATCGACTTTCCCCGCGACTAGACGTCGCGTGGCGGTCCTTTGCGATGAGGCTTGGGTTTCGGCTTGCCGGCACCGAAGGGTTTGTCGTGGAATTCGCGCTTGGGTTTGAACGGGGGTTTGTCACCGAACGATTTCTTGTCACCAAAGGATTTCTTGCCGGCGAACGGCTTCTTGCCTGGTGGTTTTTTGCCGACGTTGTCCGGCGTCTCGCCATCGCGGGTGATGCGCAATTGCTGACCGGCGCACCAGACCGTTTTCAGGTGCTGCATGATGTCCGGTGGCATGCCCGAAGGCAGGTCGATCAGACTGTGGTCCTCGAAGATCTCGATGCGGCCGATGTTCTTGCTCTCCAGGCCGGCTTCGTTGGCAACTGCGCCGACGATATTGCCCGGCTTCACGCCATGGTCGTAGCCGACTTCGATGCGGAAGGTTTGCAGGCCTTCTTCCGGCTTGTGCGCCGAACGTTCCTTCTTCGGGAAAGCGGGGCGCTCGGGGCGCTCGCTGCGTTCGAATTTTTCGCGCACCGGGCGTTCGCTGCGTTCGCCCTTGTCGCGTTCGGGTCGGTCGAAGCTGCGCGGCGCGGGATCGTGCGCCACGCGCGTGCTACGTTCTGCGACGGGGAACAGGTTGGAATTGCGCTTGGGCGCTTCCAGCAGCAACGGCACGTCGCCGCGCGCCATCTTCGCCAACGCAGCTGCGATTTCCACCGCCGGCACGTTGTGCGCCTGCTCGTAGTCCTCGATCAGGCGTTGGAACAATTCGAGGTCGCCGTTGCCGAGCGTGTCGGTGATCTGCTGTTTGAACTTGGCGATGCGTACGTCGTTGATGGCTTCTACCGTCGGCAATTCCATTGGCTCGATCGGCTGGCGGGTGGCGCGCTCGATCGCGCGCAACAGGTTGCGTTCGCGCGGCGCGATAAACAGGATCGCCTCGCCGCTGCGGCCGGCACGGCCGGTGCGGCCGATCCGGTGCACGTAGCTTTCGGTGTCGTAGGGCACGTCGTAGTTGAGCACGTGGCTGATGCGGTCCACGTCGAGGCCACGGGCGGCGACATCGGTGGCGACCAGGATGTCGATCTTGCCGTCTTTCAATTGCTGGATGGTGCGCTCGCGCTGCGCCTGGGCGATGTCGCCATTGATCGCCGCAGCGGAAAAGCCGCGCGCTTGAAGTTTCTGCGCGAGTTCATCGGTGGCGAGTTTGGTGCGTGCGAACACGATCATCGCGTCGAAGGGTTCGGCTTCCAGGATGCGGGTCAGGGCGTCGAGTTTGTGCAGGCCGCTGACCTGCCAGAAGCGCTGGCGAATATTGTCGGCGGTGCGGGTCTTCGCCTCGATGATGATCTCGATGGCGTCTTTCAGGTAGGTCTGGGCGATGCGCCGGATAGCGGTCGGCATGGTTGCCGAAAACAATGCGACCTGGCGATTTTCCGGCGTCTTCTTGATGATCGACTCGACGTCGTCGATGAAGCCCATGCGCAGCATTTCGTCGGCTTCGTCGAGGACTAGCGTCGAGAGCTGCGACAGGTCGAGCGTGCCTTTGTCGAGATGGTCGATGATGCGACCGGGCGTTCCGACCACGACGTGCACGCCGCGACGCAAGGCGCTCAACTGCGGGCCGTAACTCTGGCCGCCATAGATCGGCAGCACCTGAAAGCCGGGCAGGTGTCCGGCGTAGCGCTGGAAGGCCTCGGCGACCTGGATCGCCAGTTCCCGGGTTGGCGCCAGCACCAAGACCTGCGGCTTGCTCTTGCTCAGATCGAGCCGCTGCAGCAGCGGCAGCGCGAAGGCCGCCGTCTTGCCGGTGCCGGTCTGGGCTTGGCCGAGGACATCGCGACCGGCCAGCATCAGCGGGATGATCGCGGACTGAATTGGCGAAGGCGACTCGTAGCCGACTTCGGTCAGCGTCTTGAGCAGCGGCTCGGCCAGGGATAGGTCGCGGAAGGTGGTGGCGGAAGGCGCGGTGGCGGCCTTTTCGGAAGTCATGGGATGCTCACGGTGCGCCAGGGGCGCGGAACGCCGGGCGGGGAAGAATGGGTGCGTATTCTACCCGTTCGCTCCCGCCGCCGCCGGATCGATGGTTCATGGCATGCTTTGGCCATCGAAACGGAGTAAGTCATGGCTTATTTGTGGATCAAGACCTTTCACATCGTATTCGTCATCGCCTGGATGGCGAGCGTGTTTTACTTGCCGCGCATCCTGATCAATATCGCCGAAGCCGGCGATGCGCCGGTCGTGCGCGAGCGTCTGGCGCTGATGGGCAAACGCCTGTATTCCTTCGGCCACATGATGTTCGGCCTGGCCGCGATCTTGGGCGTTGTGTTGTGGATGCAATACGGGGTAGTCGGTGCGTGGCTGCACGCCAAGCTGGGATTGGTAGCGCTGCTAATCGTGTACTTCATCGTCTGCGGTGGAATGCTCAAGCGCGCCGCGGCAGGCGCGGCCTTGCCATCGGCGAAAGCGCTGCGCTGGATCAACGAATTGCCGGTGTTGCTGCTCGTGGCAATTGTCTATCTGGTGCTGGCCAAACCGTTCTGATTGCCTGTAGAAAAAACCCCGGGCAAGCCCGGGGTTTTTTTCCAGCAATCGCGACGGTCGGGGTCAGAATTTCACCGTCCCGCGCACGTACCACAACGCACCATTGACCCCGAACGGCGACGTCAGCGCGTAGTTCACGCCGAGGAAGCGCAAGGTCGGATCCTTCTCCAGGTCCGGATGCGTGTTGAACACGTTGTCGCCGCCGACCGATACCTGGAAGGTGTCGTTGAAGCTGTAGCTCGCCTCCAGGTCCACCAACACCTTGCCGCCGTAGCGGACCTGGTCGGACGCGTCGCCCGGTCCGAACAGGCCGCCGGTGGTGCGCCAGCTGCCGTAGCCGTTGAGGCGGACCAGGCTATCCCACTGACCGCAGTGGTAGTCGAAGGTCAGGGTTGAGCGGTTCTTCGGCGACTGGTTCTCCAAGTCGTAGACGTTGCCGGCGTTGAGGGTGCCGGGCTTGACGTGGCTGACGTCCTGGCTGTTGTAGTTGTAGCGGAAATCGATGTTGAGCGTGCCATTGCCCAACTCGTGGCGGGAATCGACCACGAAATCGACGCCGGTAACCTTGGAATCGAATGCGTTACCGAAGAAATTGGCGCTGCTGCCAAGCAACAGCTGCGCGTTCGGATAGCCCGCAGTGTTGAGCTTGTCCACTGTGGCCTGCGTCACGAGCTTCGGGATCAGGCCAATGCGGTCCTTGATCTTGATCGAGTAGTAGTCGAGCGTGACGCTGACGTTGCTCAGCGGATCCCAGGCGAAACCGAGGGTGAAGTTGTCGGACTTCTCCGTCGTCAGCGGCACCGCGCCGAGAGCGATCGCCACCGGGTTGCTGACCGGATAGGTGCCGCTCGGGATCAGGTTGCCGGCGGAATTCGCCGTCGTAGTGACGTTCAGCGTGAACTGCTGGCCCGGCGTCGGAACGCGGAAACCGGTGTTGTAGGTCGCGCGCACCGCGAAGGAGTCGGTGAAGGCGTAGCGCGTGGACAGCTTGTAGACGACGGCGGAATCGAAGCCATCGGCTTTTTCGTAGCGAACCGCGGCGGCGCCGGTCCACTTGTCGCTCATCTGGCCTTCGAGGTCGATGTAGGCCGAGCGGCTATCGGCGCTGAAGCTACCGGCCGAATCAGGGAAGAAGCCCTGGAAGCCGTCCGAACCAACGCCAAACACGGCGGCGGTCGGGCCGACTGCGATAGAGCTGGCGTCACCCTCGCCGATCTTGTAGGTTTCGTTGCGCCACAGTGCCCCGTACGCGAGGGACAGGTCGCGGTCGCTGTTGAACGACTGCACGAAATCGATGCCGAATTCGCTCTCTTCCTGTGTCAGCGTACCCGGATTGAACGTCGTCGGCGAAAGCCGACCCAGGCTGGGATTGATCGATTGCTGGAGCACGTAGCTCAGTTCGTTGCTGGCGCTGCGGCCGTGGATGTCCCACTGGAGGTTGCCGGATTGGCCACCGCGCACACCGAGGACGATTTCGTGGTCCTTGATGTTGGCGCCGAACAGCGGGCTGTAGCCGCCTGGGAACTGCGTATAGATCGGATTCAACAACACCCAACCGCTCGGGCTGCTGGCGCTGGCGGTAAGGTAATCGGCCGGATTCTTGCCAGCCCCGGTGATGCTGTTCACCAAAGACTGCGAGGCATTGTCGGGCAGGCCATCGCCATTGCCGTCGATCATCAGCGTGCTGCGAGCGGAAAAGCCCGCGGTAGGCGGTGCCGGCCGGCGATAGAAGAAGCCGGACAGGGTCTTGTTGTCGAGGTAGCTGCCGAATCCGTACAGCTGCACGTTGTCGCTCAGGTCCACGCCTGTGTTGATGAACAGCTTGTTGGCTTCGATGTCCGGATCGCCCCAGCGCTGGCCCAGGCCGTTGTAGGGCACCTTGTCAGCGCCGACGACGCCGGCAATCGCAGCCGCGTCCGGGCGCGCGTTTCCACGCGAAGTGATGTCGGAATTGTCGTGCTCGACGCTGACGTTGAAGAATCCGTTCGCGCCCAGGCCGAAACCGGCGTTGGCGCCAATGGTCCAGCGCTTGCCGTCGCCCTTGCTGTACTCGCCGTATTGCGCAGTAACGCTGGCACCGCTACTGGCGTCGTTGAGGATCACATTGACGACGCCGGCGATGGCATCGGATCCGTACAGTACCGCCGCACCGTCGCGCAGCACTTCGACGCGCTTGATGGCATTGGCGGGGATGGCAGAGAAATCCACGGCTTGGGCGCCCTGGTTGACCGTGCCCAGCGGCGCGATCTGCAGGTTGACCAGCGCCGAACGGTGCCGGCGCGTGCCGTTGACGAGCACGAGGGTTTGGTCGGGCGCGAGGTTGCGCAGCGATACCGGGCGAATGAAGGCGGTGCCGTCGGCAATCGGGAAGCGCTGGGTATTCAGCGCCGGCATGATCTTGGTGAGGGAGTCGGTCAGGTCGGGAGTCGCCTGCTGCTGGAGTTGGGCGCCGCTGTAGACGTCGACGGGCGAAAGTGTCTCGGTCGGCGACAGGCCCGCCTTGTGCGTACCCGTCACGACCATCGTTCCGATCTTGGCGATTTTCTTGTCCGGGGTCGGCGCCGCGTCCTGGGCGAAAACGGGTGCGGTGGCGAGGGCTGCGAGCACCGCCAATGCCAAGCGAGATCGTGCTATTCGGTTCTTGTTGTTCATGGCTTTGGGGTCACCTTGCGTAGGAGGAAGTCGGCGTCGACGACTGGATCGTTACGAAACCGTTAATGACCTTGCCAGAAAAACCAGGACGGGGCAACAGATCGGCTATTTGGCCTTGGCATCCTTTGGCCAGGCTTTAGACTCCGGCAGGGGCAAGGTCTTCGGCTTCGTCCAGTACCCGGTGAGCCAGGCCAGCGGCAATGGCAATAGCACGCCGGCCACAGTGATCCAGGTCGGGTGTGGGAAGGCCATGGCGTTCTGCACGACGCCGGCGACCACGGCGACGCCGATCAGCGCGGCGCAGACACGCCGAAGGCGATCGGCCAGAGTCGCCGCGACGGCTGCACCGGCCATGGCGCCGAGCAACCAGCCGGCCAGCACCACCAGCAAGGCCGTGGTCGGCAAGCTTGCGGCGAATGCGGCTACAGCCCGTTTGTTCGACCAGTCCATCCCCGGTGGGGGCGGGAAGAACAGCCTGGCGTTGGCCAGCTCGACGAAAGTGATGACGATCACCATGGCAAACAAGCCGGTAAGCACGGCGAAAATGTTCCGAAGCATGGCTACACCTCTTGAATGGTCGCGAGCATCGTTCCGCGGCCAGGAAAAAACAAGGGCCGCGTGGGCGGCCCTTGCTTCACTGCGGAGCGTTGCCGCAATCAGCGCGGATTGCGCGGCGCGTTGACGACATTGCGACGCTCGCCGCCACCACGTTCGCCACGCTCGTTCGAGGATTTCGCCCCGGCGTGGGCATGACGCGGGCCGTTGTTGGCGTGCGGACGCCGCACCCGGCTCGGTGGGCGCTGTCCAGAGGGACGGCCATTCGAGGCGTTGTCGTTGCCCATGCGGATGCCGCGGCTTGGCGTAAAGCCTTCGACTTCCACCACTTCGATGTCGGCCTTGAGCACGCGATGGATTGCGCGCAGCAACTGGCCTTCATCTGGCGAAACGAGCGAGATCGCTTCGCCACTGGCGCCGGCGCGACCAGTGCGACCGATCCGGTGCACGTAGTCTTCGGCAACCATTGGCAGGTCGAAGTTGATCACCAGCGGCAGCAGCGGGATGTCGAGGCCGCGGGCAGCAACGTCGGTGGCAACCAGCACGCGCGCCTGGCCCGACTTGAAGTCGCGCAGGGCTTTCAGGCGCTGGGCCTGGCTCTTGTTACCGTGGATAGCGACCGAGGAAATGCCGGCTTTCTCAAGCTGCTCGGACAGGCGATTGCAGCCGTGCTTGGTCTTGCCGAACACCAGAATTTGGTCTTGCCAGCGCTGGCTGAGGATTTCGACCAGCAGATCGCGCTTGCGCACGGCATCGACCGGATGCACGCGATGGGTGACGTTCTGAGCGACCGTGTTGCGGGCAGCGATCTGAACTTCCTTGGGATTGCGCAGGAACTCCAAGGCCAGCTTCTTGAGCGCATCTTCGAAAGTCGCCGAGAACAGCAGGGTCTGGCGATTCGAAGGAATCTTGCCGAGCACGCGCTTGATCGCCGGCAGGAAGCCCATGTCGAGCATGCGGTCGGCTTCGTCGAGCACCAGCATTTCGACCGCAGAAAGATCGGCGGTGCGGCGCTCGAGGTGATCGATCAGGCGACCGGGCGTGGCCACGAGAATATCGACGCCGCGGCGTAGCGCGTCCATCTGCGGGGTCATGCCGGCGCCGCCGTAGATCACGGTGGTGTTCAGGCGCTGGAACTTGCTGTAGGCGCGAATGCTGTCGTGCACCTGCACCGCGAGTTCGCGGGTCGGCACCAAGATCAGCGCGCGCGGGCGACGATCGCCGTGGCCGGGTTTGTCGTTCAGGCGTTGCAGCATAGGCAGCACGAATGCGGCGGTCTTGCCGGTGCCGGTCTGGGCGCCGCCGAGCAGGTCGTGGCCGGCCAGGACGAGCGGGATCGCTTCGGCCTGGATCGGCGTCGGCGTGGTGTAGTTGCGTTCGGCAAGCGCGCGAACGAGCGCGGGCGCGAGCCCGAGCGATTCAAAGGTCATGATGAAGCTCCGTTGTACCCGGAGCGTTCCCTGGAACCGCGCTTCGAGTGGTGCAGCAAATTGTCGCCCGTCGAGCTTTTTCAAGAGGGGCGGCTTGCGCTGCGAAACGTGCGGGAGGGGCCGGGCGGATTTCGTTGAAATCGGCAGTCGGCGTCCAAGTGGGGAATACGAACCCGGAGCAGCAAACGGGGCGAACTGTACGCGAATGCGGGCCGGAATGCGAATCAAGCCTGACTCGCCGTTCAGCTTGGCTCAGCGCAGTACGCGTTTGGCTTCCCGGTAAGCCTTTCGCCAATAAGGGTTGTCGAGTCTGTCGAGGCGCACCGTGCCGCCCTGGCTGGGAGCATGCACGAAGCGGCCTTCGCCGACGTAAATGCCGATATGACTGATCCGCCCACCGTCGGGACTGAAGAACAACAGGTCTCCTGACTGCAGGTCATCGCGGTCGATCCGGGGTGCGGGCAAGTCGATCAGCTCACGCGTGCTACGCGGCAGGGAAAGGCCGGCGGCATCGCGGAACACAAAATCCACCAGACCGCTGCAGTCGAAGCCGCTCACTGGCGTATTGCCGCCATAACGGTAGGGTGTACCGACCAGGCCGATGGCGCGCATCAGCACGTCGTTGGACCTCGTCGCTGGCGCCGTCGGCACGGGGCGCGCGGTACTAGCGCAACCGGTGAGAATCAATAGTAGGCAGAGTCCAAGCGCCCACCCGGCTGGCGCCGCGGGCAGCGACTGCGGATAATGCGCGGCTTCCATCGCGGCGAGTCTGCCCGAACCTTCCTTCTGCGTCATCTGCACACTATCGGACAGCCATCATGAACATCCAGGAAAACAGCATCGTCCGTTTCCATTACTCGGTCTCAGAGCCGGGGCAGGTTTCGCTTGAAAGCTCGCACGACCGCGAGCCGCTGAGCATCCTGATCGGTCACGGCAATATCATCCCCGGCCTGGAACAGGCAATGCTCGGGCGCCAAGCCGGAGATTCCTTTGAAGTCATCGTGTCGCCCGAACAGGCCTACGGAGAGTATCGCGAAGGCATGACCCAGCGCGTTCCGCGCAAGCATTTCAAAAATGCAAAACTCGTGCCTGGCATGCAAGTCATCCTGCCGACGCAGATGGGTCAGCGCGCCATGACCGTGCTCAAGGTCGGTATCAGCGTGGTTGACGTCGACATGAATCATCCGATGGCCGGAAAGACGCTTTGCTTTGCAGTCGAGCTGCTGGACGTGCGTGATGCCACCGATGAAGAAAAAGCGCACGGCCACGCCCATGGAGATGGTGGTCACCAGCACTGACACCCGTTTGATGCTTCCGCATTCGCGCTTACTCCGTGCATAAAAAACGGCCCGCTTGCGCGGGCCGTTTTCATTTCAGCAGTTTGGCAGATCAGTTGACGCTGACCGCGCTCCAGGTGGCTGCGACCGCGTTGTATTCAGCCGATGCACCGCCGTACAGGTCGGTAGCTGCCGCCAACGTGGCCACGCGGGCGCCGTGGTAGTTGGTGCCGGAGGTGAAGTACACGGTCAGCGCGCGGAACCAGATCTTCTCGGCCTTGGTCCGGCCGATGCCGGCCAGGGAACCACCGCTGCAGACTGGCGAGTGGTGGAGAACGCCACTGAAAGTCTTGTCGGTCGTACCTTCGGACAGCAGGTAGTAGAAGTGGTTGGCCACGCCCGAGCTGTAATGGACATCGAGGTTGCCGACGGTGCCGGTATAGCAACTGGCTGAGGCGCCATCGAGGCCCGGATTGAACATGTAGCGCAGGGCAACCTGATTGGCACTGCCTGGAACGTTGGCGATGTAGATTTCTTCACCGATCAGGTAATCCGGGGTATCCACCGCATTGTTGGCGTAGAACTCGACATTGGTACCCATGATGTCGGAGGTGGCTTCATTCAGACCACCGGACTCGCCGGAATAGATCAGGCCAGCGGTGCGACTGGTGACGCCGTGGCTCATTTCATGGCCGGCCACGTCGAGGTCAACCAAGGGGCCGTAGGTCACGCCGTCGCCATCACCGAAGGTCATGCAGAAGCAGGAATCCGACCAGAAGGCATTGACGTAGTGCGCGCCATAGTGGACGCGGCTGGAGGCACCCTTGCCGTCATTGGCAATGCCATTGCGGCCATGGATATTCTTGTAGTAATCCCAGGTCTTGGAAACACCGAAATGGGCGTCGGATGCGCCGCTGGCCAAGTCGGAATTGGTGTTGTTGCCCCAGGTGTTGTCGGCGTCCTTGAAGATCTGGCCCGACGTCTTGCCGGTGTGGGCGTTGATCGTATAGCCGTTGCCACGACTCGGATCACGCATTTCGTAGCCGCCGGAAATGCTGTTGGTCTGGATCGTGACGTTGCCCGAGTAGATCGTCTTGCCGGTGCCATTGCTGGTTGACGTCTCGCGGTTGGACCAGCTGTCGAGGACCTTGCCGTCCTTGGCGCTGACGATGTAAGTCATGTCGGAATCGTCGTTGCCCATGTGCACGCGATAGGCGAGGGTCGGCGAAGTGTCACGGGCATAGACCACGAGCTCGGCG
>JANXRY010000069.1 GCA_025356635.1 Gammaproteobacteria bacterium | reverse complement strand
GCCAGCGGCCGCGCAGCCAGACCCCGGCCAGTACCACTGCGATCAGCAACAACCACCAGCCACTGCGCAACGAACGGCTCAGCCAGAGCACCAGCGTGGTGTACCAGGCGAGGTCGGCGTTGAGACTGGCGAACAGGGCTTCGAATTGCGGCACTACCACCAGCATCAGGAAGACCATGGAACCGAGCACCAGCGCAGCCAGTAGCGCCGGGTAAATCAGTGCATTGATGAGCCGGCTGCGCAATTCACGACTGCGCTCCAGGTAATCGGCCAATCGCGACAATGCCGCGTCCAGGCCGCCACCGGCTTCGCCAGCGCGGACCAGATTGATGTACAGACGAGGAAACAAACCGTGCTGCTGGTCCAGCGCGGTCGACAGGGACACGCCGCCGCGCACCGCGTCGCGAATGCGCTCGACCACGCGGCGCGAACGTTCGTCGTCCGGCAGTTCGAGCAAAATGCCAAGCGCGCGATCGAGCGGTTGCCCGGCGCCCAGCAAGGTCGCCAACTGGCGAGTGAATTGCAGCAATTGCGCCGAGGAAAAATCCGGGCGCCGCCACAACGCCGCCAAACCCGCGCCTTCGCCGTGCGCATCGTCGCGGCGGGTTTCGATCGGCAGGCAACCTTGATCCTGCAAGCGCGCGATCACGTCTTCGGCATTCGCGGCTTCCATGCGGCCGTCGAGCGGCTCGCCGGTGGCGCTGATCGCCTTGTAGCGGAACTGCGGCATCGGGTGCGACTCAGCCTTCTTCGGTGACGCGCAGGACTTCCTCGATCGTGGTGATGCCCTGCATCGCCTTGACCAGGCCATCCTCGAACATCGTGCGCATGCCGCTGGCACGCGCCGCCGTTTCCAATTCGCCCATGCCGGCGTGCTGCATGATCCGGCGGCGCAGGTCGTCGTTCATGACCAGGAATTCCATGATCGTGCTGCGGCCGAGATAGCCGGTCGGCGCCAAGGCCGACGGCTTCGGGCGATACAAATGGATCGTGCCGGTCGGCTGAAAACGGCGCAACCCGAATTGTTCGACCACTTCCGGCGTTGCTTCGTAGCGTTCGGCGTGCGTGGGCTCGAGCCGGCGCAGCAGGCGTTGCGCGAGGATGCCATTCACGGTGGAAGTGAGCAGGTAATCCTCCACGCCCATGTCCATCAATCGGGTGATGCCGCCGGCGGCGTTGTTGGTGTGCAGGGTGGACAGCACCAGGTGGCCGGTCAGCGCGGACTGGATGGCGATGCGCGAGGTTTCCAAGTCACGCATTTCGCCGATCATGATGATGTCCGGATCCTGGCGCACGATGCTGCGCAACGCATGGGCGAAATCGAGCCCTATCTGCGGCTTGACCTGGATCTGGTTGATGCCCTCGATCTGGTATTCGACCGGATCTTCGACGGTGATGATCTTGACGTCGGAAGTATTCAGGCGATTGAGTGCGGCGTACAGCGTGGTGGTCTTGCCCGAGCCGGTCGGGCCGGTGACCAGCAGGATGCCGTGCGGCAGGTCGAGCACCTTGTTGAAATCGGCCAGGAATTCGTCGGTGAAACCGAGCGCGTGGAAATCGAGCACCACCGATTCGCGGTCGAGCAGGCGCATCACCACCGATTCGCCGTGCGCGGTCGGCACCGTGCTCACGCGCAGGTCCAGTTCCTTGCCCTGCACGCGCACCAGGATGCGGCCGTCCTGCGGCAGGCGCCGCTCGGCGATGTTGAGCCGGGCCATGATCTTGATACGCGATATCACCGCCGCGGTCAGGTTGGAAGGAGGCGATTCGGTTTCTTCGAGCACGCCGTCAACGCGATAGCGCACCTTCAAGCGATTCTCGAACGGCTCGATATGAATATCAGATGCGCGCAGCTCGACCGCACGCTGGATGATCAGGTTGACCAGGCGAATGACTGGCGCTTCCGAGGCCAGGTCGCGCAGGTGTTCTACGTCGTCTTCGTCGCCGCTGCTGTCGTCGCCGAGGTTTTCGACGATGGTGCCCATCGCGCTGCGACCCTGGCCGTAGTAGCGCTCGATCAGATTTGCGATTTCCGATCGCTGTCCGACCCGCACCCGCACTGGCCGATCGGTGGCCAGCTGCACGGCCTCGGCGGCGTAGGGATCCTGCGGATCGGCCACCAGCAGGTCGATGCCGGCTTCGTCCTCGCCTACCGGGCAGACAGCCTGCTGGCGCAGGAAACGCACCGACAGGTTCACGCTCTCGGGCGGCAGTTCCGGGCAATCCTTGGCCATGAGCAGCGGGAGCCCCAGCACCTCGCTGGCCGCCTCGGCCATGTCGCGCTCGGACACCAGGCCTAGCCGGACCAGCAGCGCCGACAGCGTACCGCCGGCCTCGGCGAGCAGGCGTTGGGCGCGACCGAGATCGGCTTCCTTGAGCCGGCCGCGCACCAGCAATGCCTGGGCGATGCGGGCGTCGGGCGAGTCGGTGGCGGCGTCGTTCAGGGCGGCATTCATGGAAGGTCCTCGGACAGCCGCCAGACTTTAGCAGAGCCGGGCGCGCGCGGGTTTCACCCCACCCAGGCCCGCGCATTGCGGAACAGTCGCAGCCAAGGTGAAGCCTCGCCCCAATCGGCGGGATGCCAGCTCATCTGCAGCGTGCGATGCACGCGCTCGGGATGCGGCATCAGCAAGGTGCTGCGGCCATCGGCTGAGGTCAGGCCAGTGATGCCGTCGGGCGAGCCGTTCGGATTGGTCGGATAGCTCGTGGCGATGCGGCCGGCGCCATCGATAAAGCGCAGGGCGATGTGCGCTTGCGCGGCGTGCTCGGGCGCGTCGAATTCCGCCCGACCTTCGCCATGCGAAACCACGATGGGAATCCGCGAGCCGGCCATGCCTTGGAAGAACAGCGACGGCGATTCCAGCACTTCGACCAAACTCAGCCGCGCCTCGAACTGCTCGCTGCGATTACGCAAAAAACGCGGCCAGGCCGCAGCACCGGGAATCAGGTCCTTGAGTTGCGCGAGCATCTGGCAACCGTTGCAGACCCCCAGGCTGAAACTGTCTTCGCGGGCAAAAAACGCCGCGAACTGTTCGCGCAGCACCGGGCGCTCCAGGATAGAAGTCGCCCAGCCGCGGCCGGCGCCGAGCACGTCGCCGTAACTGAACCCACCGCAGGCAGCGAAGCCCTGGAACTGGTCGAGTGAAGCGCGACCGGCGACCAGGTCGGACATGTGCACGTCGACCGCGCTGAATCCCGCCTTGATGAAAGCGGCCGCCATTTCGTATTGGCTGTTGACGCCCTGCTCGCGCAGGATCGCCACCCGCGGCTTGGCGCCGAGATTGAGATACGGCGCGGCAACATCCTGCGCAGGATCGAACGCAAGCTTCGGCACCAGCCCCGGCTCGGCGAAATCGCGGCGGATCGCGCGCTCTTCGTCGGCGCAGTCGGGATTGTCGCGCAGCCGCTGCATCGCATGGGTCACCGACCACCAGGCGTCGAACAACTCCTGCCAGCGCCATTCGGCGATGATCTGGTCGTCCTGCTCGATGCGGACGCTGGCCATGCCGACTGGCTTGCCAATTCGTTGCGCGCAGTGGGTCAAGTCGTGGCGGTTGACCAGATCAGCGAATGCGGCACGGTCTTCGCAAGCGATTTGCACAATGGCGCCGAGTTCTTCGTTGAACAGGGCCTTGAACGGATCATCACCCCAGTCGTCCAGCGAAATCTCCAGGCCCATGCGCGACGCGAACGCCATTTCGCAGAGCGCGGCGAACGCGCCACCATCGGAACGGTCGTGGTACGCCAGCAGGAGATCGTCGGCACGCGCGTACTGGATCAGGTCGAAGAAGCATTTCAGCGCCGCTGGTTCGTCCACATCGGGGCAGGCACCACCGAATGCTTCGTGGCATTGGCCAAGCACGCTGCCACCGAGGCGCTGCTTGCCGGCGCCGAGGCCGATCAGCCACAGCTCGGAATCGACCTCGCGATCGAGCACCGGCGTGAGCTGGCCGCGGGCATCACCCACACGCGCGAAGGCGCTGACGATCAAGGATACCGGCGACACGGAGTTGTAGCTCTGCCCGTCGACCTGCCAGTGCGCCTGCATCGACAGCGAATCCTTGCCGACCGGGATGCTGATGTCGAGCTCGGGGCACAGTTCCATCCCGATCGCCTTGACCGCATCGAACAGCAGCGCGTCCTCGCCCGGATAGCCGGCAGCGGCCATCCAGTTGGCCGAGAGTTTCACTTCCGACAACGACGCCACCGGCGCGGCGGCAAGATTGGTGAGCGCCTCGCCCACCGCCATGCGCGCCGACGCAGCGGCATCGATCAGTGCCAACGGCGTGCGCTCACCGATCGCCATCGCTTCGCCGGAAACACCATGGAAATCGGTGAGCGTGATCGCGCAATCGGCCATCGGCAGCTGCCACGGACCCACCATCTGGTCGCGTGAACACAGGCCGCCGACGGTGCGGTCGCCGATGGTGATCAGGAAATTCTTGCTGGCCACGGTCGGGTGCGCGAGCACGCGCAGGCCGGCCTCGCGCAGGGAAAGTTTATCGGTATCCAGGCGCGGCCAGCGCGGCATGTCCGGGTGTTGCGCGTCGCGGTGGATTTTTGGTGGCTTGCCGAACAGCAGGTCCATCGGCATGTCCACGGCGCGCTCGCCATCCGGCGCCTGCAGCACCAACCGCTGTTCGGCGGTGGCAACGCCAACGGCAGCGAACGGACAGCGTTCGCGCGAGCAGATGGCCTCGAACATCGGCAGGTGCTCGGCGGCAACGCCAAGCACATAGCGTTCCTGCGATTCGTTGCTCCACAACTGCATCGGTGACAGCGACGGATCATCACTCGGGATTTTCGCCAGTTCGATCACGCCGCCCAGTTCGCAATCGTGCAGCAATTCGGGAATCGCGTTGGACAAGCCGCCGGCGCCGACATCGTGCATGAAGCGGATCGGGTTATGCTCGGTCATCGCCACGCAGCGATCGATCACTTCCTGGCAGCGACGTTCCATTTCCGGGTTGTCGCGCTGCACCGAGGCGAAGTCGAGGTCTTCCGATCTCTGCCCCGCGCCAACCGAGGACGCCGCGCCACCACCGAGGCCGATCAGCATGGCCGGGCCACCAAGCACGATCACCGCGTCGCCAGGACGCAGCGAAAGTTTTTTCACCATCGAGCGGTCGATCGCGCCGACGCCGCCGGCGAGCATCACCGGCTTATCGTAAGCACGCACCAGGCCCGGCGTTTCCGTTGGCTGCTCGAAGCTGCGGAAATACCCGGTCAGGTTGGGCCGGCCGAATTCGTTGTTGAAGGCGGCACCGCCAAGCGGCCCGTCGATCATGATTTCGAACGCCGAGGCCATGCGCGGATTGAGCGGACGCGCGTGCTCCCACGGCTGCGGCAACGTCGGGATGCGCAGGTGCGAAACAGAAAAGCCGGTCAACCCGGCCTTGGGCTTGCCGCCGCGACCGGTGGCGCCCTCGTCACGGATTTCACCGCCAGCGCCGGTGCTGGCACCCGGAAAGGGCGAGATCGCGGTCGGATGATTATGTGTTTCGACCTTGATGCAGAACGCGCTGGCGGCCGCTGCCGACAGCTTGAATTCGCGGGTTTCCGGGTCGGGGCGCAGCTGCTGGCCGATGAAACCTTCCACCACCGCCGCATTGTCTTTGTAGGCTGACAAGGTCAGCTGCGGGGCCTGGGCGTGGGTGTGCTTGATCATGCCGAACAAGGATTTCGGCTGCTGTTCGCCGTCGATGGTCCAGCTGGCGTTGAAAATCTTGTGCCGACAGTGCTCGGAATTGGCCTGCGCGAACATCATCAGTTCGGCATCGCTGGGATCACGGCCAAGTTCACCGTAACGCAACTCCAGATAACCGATTTCGTCTGCACTCAGGGCCAGCCCGAGCCGGCCGTTGGCCTCGTACATCGTCGTCAGGGGAATGCGTTCGAGCGGACCCGCAGGCAGATGCTGGAAGAGCTGCACGGCATCATCGCGGTGTTCGAGCAATGACTGCGTCATCGGATCGTGCAGTGCACGAGCCAGTCTCGGCCAGCGCGGATCGTCGCTCGCCGGCAAGCCGGCCAGGTCCAGGCGCAGGCCGCGTTCAACGCGCTTCACTGCATGGCCGGCGCCGCGCAGGATTTCGGTAGCTTTGCTGGCCCATGGCGACAGCGTGCCCATGCGTGGGGTGATGAATCGCGATTGCGCGCCAATAGCCGGCGGTTCGCTGGCAGGGCAGCCTTCAAGGATTCGCCCGACCGCGACGGCGTCGATCGCTGCGGCGTGTTCGACTTCGATGAAATACACATGCCAGGCGCCGGTAACGCGCAGCTCGGGAACGATTTGGCAAAGGCGGGTTTGCAGACGGTCGCTTCGGAAGAGCGACAGGGCCGGCAGGCCCTCAAGGACGATCATGTCCGCGGTATTCCGTGGAGTACTGGCCGCGTATTGTAGCCGATCATGCCGACCCTGCCGGGCCGACATGGCGCATTCAGCGTGGGCGGGCGGGCGTGGCCGAAGCCGGGCCGGCCTTCTGGTCGAGCCGGGCGAGCATGTCCTGCGGCGAGAGGTAGCCACCGATCTGGGTGCCGTCGGCGGCATAGATCGCCGGTGTCCCATCGACGCCAACCCGCTGGCCAAGGTCGAAATCCATGGCGATCGGGTTCGGACAGGTCTTTTTCGCCACCGGCTTGTCCAGCTTGGCGTCGGTCAGCGCCTGGCGCCGATCGGCGGCGCACCAGACATTAACGGCCTTGGTGTAGGAATCCGAATTAAGCCCGGCGCGCGGAAAAAACAGGTATTCCACCGCGATCCCGGCCTTGTTGTAGTCGTTGATCTGGGAATGCAGCTTGCGACAGAAGCCGCAGTCGATATCAGTGAAGACGGTGACCCGGTACTTCGGGTTGGGCGGCGCGAAAATGATGCGCCGATCGCGACCGACAGCATCGAGCAGCGATCGACGCAACGTGCCTTCGGTGACCGAGGTGAGATTCTGGCGGCTGGACAGCTCGATCAGCGAACCCTGCAGCAAGTACTTGCCGTCGTTCGAGACATAGGCAATCCGGGTGCCGGTGGCAATTTCCTTGAACCCGGGGATCTGCGAGGGCCGGATGCTGTCGATGATCATGCCCGGGGCAGCCTTGGCCAGTGCTGCGCGAATGGCGGCGTCGGCATCGGGGGCGGCAGGAGCCGCCGGCGCGGGTCTGGCCATGGCAACCACCACCGTCAGTGCGAGAGCGGCCGGGGCGAGCAGGGACAATGAGCGTTTCATTCGTGAATCCGGTGAATTTTGGTCAGGAGTTCCGACCCATGGCAGGGCGGAAAGTTGCACGTATTCTGCCATGCCCGGCCCCCAGGCCGTTGACCGTCCATCCCGCCAGTGCTCCGTCCATTCGGGGCAGGGCCTGGTTTAGCGGCGGCGAATTCGGGGCGGAGGCCTCGACGCCGTCAGCGGAATAGGTTGCAGGCTCGGTTCCACTGGCCCACGCTGGGCTGATGAATCCTCCGGCCACGCCGATGGCGCACATGCACGAGCATCACGATTGGCGCGATGAAATCTGGAACGCGCTGACCCACGGCGTCGGCTTCCTGCTTGCGCTCATCGCCTGCGCAGTGCTGATTACCCTGGCGGCAATCCACGGCAACGGCTGGCAGCTCGCCGGCGCGATCGTGTACGGCCTGTCGCTGTCACTCTTGTACCTGGCGTCCACCCTTTACCACTCGGTTCCGCATGCCTTGGCAAAATCGCGCTTGAAGGTGCTCGACCATTGCGCGATCTTCATCCTGATCGCCGGAACGTACACGCCATTCACTCTCATCGGGTTGCGCGGCCATGGCGGTGGCTGGTTACTCGCCGCAGCCTGGACACTGGCGACACTGGGCGTGATGTTCAAGCTCGCCTATACCGGCCGATTCAAAGGCGCGTCAACCCTGATCTACCTTGGCATGGGCTGGATGGCACTGACGGCGGCCCGGCCGATGCTCGAGCGCATTCCGATGGCTACCCTGCTCTGGTTGCTGGCAGGTGGCCTGGCCTATTCGCTGGGCACGATCTTCTACATGAGCCATCGCCGGCATGCGCATGCGATCTGGCATGGCTTTGTGATACTCGGCAGTGGCTGTCACTTCGTCGCGGTATCGATGCAGGTACTGGGTGTCGCGGCAGCGCCCTGACTGCGCGGCCGTGGACTACGCTCCACCAAGCCAGCTGGGCTGGTCCGGATCGAAATATTCGAAGATCAGGTGGATACGATCACTATCGCCGGCATTCCTGACCGCATGCGTACCCAGGTTGTTGACCTCGATCGCGATGCCTTCCGGGAAGTGGTAGTGCTCGGGGTCAACGTAGAAACTCACGCCGGGGTTGGTCTGCAAGGGCACATGGATCTTGTGCGGCCACTTGGCCGATGGCGACGCATCGATATGCGGATGGATGACGCCGCCGGGTGCCATCTTCGCCAACATGATCCGCGGGAACTGGCCGCGGGCGTAGCCATAGGCTTGCGTTGCCAGGGTCAATACCGGCAACAGCCGCTCGCTCCATTCCGGCCACAGCGCCCGATCGTGGGAGCTGCGCCAGTCATCGGTGCTGTCGACGAACCGGAACACGATGTGCTTGGTCGCGTCCAGGGCCGTGAAGCGATTGGGCTTGCCGGCATCCTCGGCATCCCAGACTTCTGCCGGGATCGCCAGGACATCCCGGCGCAGCGCGGTGATGTCGATGTTGGCAAGATGCCTTACCGAGCTGGTCTTGCGTGGGTTGGGGTACATATCACTCGAACCGGTAGTCGAACAATTCCAGGTCCCGGCGGTAGAAATCCGAAACTCGGCTGATCAGGTCGCGATCATAATACTCATGATACGACCGCCGTTGCGTGGCGTTGACCCGATCAAGCCGGGTCACCGGCATTCCGGTGATGGCGCAGATCGTGTCGAATGAAGCCTGCATGCTTTCGTTGCGGCCGAGCACATCCATGGCCATATTGCCGTCGGCGTCGCTGATGAAACTGTGCTGCGGCTGGAACAACAGGTGGTCGAATGGCCGCAGCTCGCGGATCACGTACCTCATGAAACCGCTCGGATCGCTGTCGAACTGGTTGCTGTTCCTGCCCATGAACGCGCAGTAGGAAACGAACCGGTCGAAAGGGTTCCTTACGAACGCGAATTTGGTGTACGAGGAAAACACTTCTTCACCCAGGACCGGGCGGATCTGCAGGGCGCTGAGGTGGCCATGGCCGATGTCACGAAATTCCGGGAACGGAAATTTCTTCTGTACGAACAGCCCGACCTGCTCCAGATCCTGTGCACCCATGTGCTGGCGCAGCGCCTGGCGCACCGAGTGGGTGCCGGTCTTGGGGATGGCGAAGAAGATGTAACGGAATTTATGGGAAATGATCATGCGCCGGCGCAATCTGGTCCAACGCGCATGATAAAACATCGTGCGCCTGATCGCCGCATCCGGCGCCAAGGTCGCTACCCGGCGATGTACTGCTGCAGCTGCGCGATCTCGTGCTGCTGGTCCTCGATCACCGCTTTGACCAGATCGCCGATGGAAATCACGCCGACGATGCGATCGCCTTCGCGCACCGGCAGGTGCCGGATATGCCGTTGCGTCATCAGCGCCATGCAAGTGGCCGCCGTGTCTTCCGGAGCGACACATAGCACCGGGCTGGACATGATCGTGCCGACCGGTGTGTCGGCGGAGGATCGGCCTTGCAGGATCACCTTGCGCGCGTAATCGCGTTCGCTGGCGATGCCGACCAAGGTGTCACCGCGCATTACCAGCACCGCACCCACGTGGTGCTCGGCCATCAGCCGGATCACTTCCAGCACCGCCGTTTCCGGCGCGACTGAAAAAACCGCACGGCCCTTGTTCTCAAGTATCTGGTTGGCGTTGCGCATGGCCTGCCCTCCACTACTGAAACCTGCTGTCTATCCTATGCCTCTCGGCGCCCGCTTGCTTCGATCCCCCGCGCCGGTTGCCACTCCTGCACCAAGTACAAGGGACGTTGTTTCGATTCCAGGTAGAGCCGGCCCAGATATTCGCCGATAACCCCCAGCGCGATCAGCTGCACGCCGCCCAGGAACAGTACGACCGCCATCAATGTCGGCCAGCCTTGTACCGGTTCGCCCCAAAGCAGCGTCTTGGCAACGATCCAGGTGCCGTAGGCGAAAGCGAAGGTCGCGGCGGCAAAACCGATGTACGTTGCCGCCCGCAAAGGCGCCGTGGAAAAGCCGGTAATGCCCTCCAGGGCAAAATTCCACAGCCGCCAATAATTGAATTTGCTCGTGCCGCCAATCCGTGGCTGCCGCTGGTAGGCGATGGACGTCTGCGGATAGCCAACCCAGGCGAACAGGCCCTTCATGAACCGCTGCCGCTCGCGCAGGCTGCGCAAGGCCTCGACCACGCGCCGCGACATCAAGCGGAAATCACCGGTATCGGCGGGAATCGCGGTGTCGGCCAGGCGATTCATCACCCGGTAGAACGCTGCAGCGGTGGCGCGCTTGAGCCAGGTCTCGCCCGGACGGGCGCTGCGCGTGCCAAACACGACGTCGAAACCTTCCTGCCACTTGGCCACGAACTCGGGAATGAGCTCGGGCGGGTCTTGGCCATCGGCGTCGAGCACCAGCACGGCATCGGCATCCGCCAGGTCCAGCCCGGCGGTGAGTGCGAGTTCCTTGCCGAAATTGCGCGACAGCCGCAGCAGGCTGACCCGTGGGTCGGCATCGGCCAATGCACGCATCGCCAGCCAGGTGCCATCGCGGCTACCGTCATCAACGTAGAGCACGCGGCAGGGCATGACCATGGCATCGAACACTCTCTGCAACCGGGCATGCAGGGCCGGCAGCACGTCGGCTTCGTTGTAGGCGGCGACCACCACGGCGAGTGTTTGGTTTGTCATGGCAGGATGGTAGCGCCGGGCCCGGGGTGTGACCATACTTCGCACGAGCGCGGAAGCCTTTAGCGCGGGGTCAAAGCCGTCTGGTCGGATCAATCCGAAAGCGTTCGGGTTCATGGCCGAGTTCGGCATTTGCGCTGCTGGCGCCTGCGCTGTTTGCTTTGCCGTTGTTGCAGCCGGGCGTCCACGCGCGCAGCGGCGACGCTCGCTTGACGATCAGGGCGGCGGCGACGTCAAGTAGGCAACGCCACCGAGATGGCCCACCTGGCGCTGGATCCAATTGGCGCGTCGCTGCACGTAACTGCTGGGTTTGCCCGCGCTATAACGGCGCGGGCTCGGCAACACCGCCGCCATCCGCGCACTTTCCGATAAGGAAAGCCGCGTCGCCGGCTTCTTGAAAAACTGTTGCGCGGCCGCTTCGGCGCCGTAAACGCCATCGCCGAATTCGGCGATATTGGCGTACACCTCGAGGATACGCCGCTTCGGCCAGAGCGCTTCGATCAGCACCGTGTACCAAGCCTCCAAGCCCTTGCGCAGGTAACTGCGCCCGCTCCACAAGAACAGGTTTTTCGCTACCTGCTGGCTGATCGTGCTGGCGCCGCGAATCCGGCGGCCGCGACCGTTGTATTCCATCGCCTTGTTGATGGCATCGAAGTCGAAGCCATGATGGAAAGGGAATTTCTGGTCCTCGGCCGCAACTAGCGATATCGGCAGGTTTGGGGAAATCCGCGACCATGCGCGCCATTGGTAATGCAGATGAAAATCCGGTTCGCGCGCCAGCAACGCCGAAATACGTCGTTCAACCATGAACGCCGAGGTGAGCGGTGGAATCCAGCGCAGCAGCAACACCTGCAGGATGGTCGCGAGCACGAAACACAGCGGCAGCCACAGCAACCAGCGACGCCAACGTCGGGCTTTACGGGCGGCCGCCATGCGCTACCTCGTTTCGTCCGGCGGCGGCGCGGCCTGGCTCAGGTCGACCGCAAGACGCCAACCCAATCCCGGTGGGTCGCCCGCTACCGGGCGACGCCAGATCCGCAACCAATTGGAACTATCAGACCCACCGCCCCAGGTGGCCGCGAGATCGCCTGCGGAAGAAATGGCAAGCCCACTATCGAGTCGCGTCCCGGGCCCGCCCGGGAGCACATCGCTGCTGGCGACACTTTCCGGCGAACGGCCCTCGCGCAAGCGCAGGAAATCATCGGAAACCATGGCCGCCGTGATTTGACCTGCCGGCGCACGATCGGCTTCTCGAAGTTCGGAAATACCTACCGGCCAGGTCGGTGCCATTCCGGTGCCAAGAGCTCCTCGGCGGACCACTTTGTCAGGGAACGAGACCTGGCCGTGGCGGATGCCCTGGTCAACCAAGACTTTCCAGTGGCCATCCGGCTGTTTTTTCCAAACAGTCAGGTAATGACCGAATGCCGTGGGTTTAACGTCACCCTTGGCGATGAAACGCCACGGGCCGCTGGTGTAACCCAGGTCGCCGCTGGCGGCGACTTCAGCCATCGCCGGCGCCCACTCCAGCCGATCCTTGTCATCGGGCCGAGCCGTCCACACCGCCTTGCCCGAAGTCGGTCCGGGCGCGAAGACGACACCGTCATCGGCCAGCGCTGCCAGGAACGCGGTACGCGTACCGCGCAAACTGGCGTCGGCGGCAAAGGTCTGTTCGGCGCTGACCAGGTCAGAGTAGTCATCGGCGCGAATCGGTCCTGCGAGCAGGACCAAGCCAAATACGGCCACGGCCTTGAAGGAGTACCTGCGAGCTACCATGAATGTCTCCGAATCCTGCGATCCGCAGTTTAGCCTGCCGCCCAGAGCACAGCGCCCATGCCCGCCAACGAATTCACCGAAGATGACTGCCTGACCCGGTTTTTACTCGAACCTTCGGGTGTGCGCGGCGTTCTGGTGGACCTGCGTGAGACCTGGGGCGCGATCCGTGCCCGCAACCCCTATCCCGAGGCCGTCGCCGAGCGGTTGGGGGAAACCTGCGCGGCAGCGGCGCTGTTCACTGGACACGCCAAGATCGATGGGCGCCTGAGCGTGCAACTGCGCGGGACAGGCGCCCTGCGCACGTTGTTTGCCGAATGCACGGCAGCAGGAACCCTGCGTGGGATCGCTCACTATCAGGAACCCTTGCCCAACCCGCTCACGCCCCGCGCATTCGGCGAAGGCTCGGTATTGGCGATCACGATCGAGTCATTGCCGCCCGGCGGGCTGGAGCTGCAACGCTACCAAGGGTTGGTGGAACTGCAGGCAGATCGGCTTGCACAGGCTTTCGAAGCCTATTTCCAGCAGTCGGAGCAGTTGCCTACTCGTTTATTATTGGCCGCTGACCAACGCCGCGCCGTGGCCCTGATGCTGCAACAGTTGCCGGACGGCCACGGCGACCCGGACGGCTGGGTCCGCTGCTCAGCCCTGTTCGATACGCTCAAAGATTCGGAAATGCTGCAACTTCCTGGATCCAACCTGCTTCATCGGCTATTCAACCAGGAAAATGCGCGCATCCTCGATCAGCGGCCGTTGCGCTTCGCCTGTTCCTGTTCCCGCGCCCGGGTCGAGGACGTGCTCCGCAGTCTCGGTCGGGAAGAGGCTGAAGCAGCCAGCCAGGGCGGGCAGGCTGAAGTCCACTGCGATTTCTGCGGCCAGGGCTATCGGTTTGAACCCCGGGAAATCGCCTTTCTGTTTGATCCGGCACCGGAAAACGCCCCGGGATCGGCCAGGCTTCAATAGCCACACCCGCTCTGGCGGGGTACTGGTTAAATTTGCGTAAATGAGTATAGTTTGTGTGGAACTTACCGCCTGTCCGCCAATCACACGAACGAGCCTGAAACGAGCTGATCCCGTGAAACGCCTTGCGACCATATTCCTACTGCTCGCCCTTGTGGCGACGAAGGCGTTCGCCCAATCGAGTCCAGTACCGGGACTGAGCAACCAGGCGCTCGCCAACACGACCGTCCTGCCAGTCCGTGACAACCAGAACGGTCAGATCACGGCACTCTTGCTGATTGAACCGGCCCTGTTGCCGCCGCTACCTTCGCAACGCATCATCCGGCCAGCTTCGACCGTCAATAACGCACTGATATTGGGCAGTGGCCTACAATTGCGTGCCGGCCTTTCACTCGAGGCGAACCCCGGCCTGGGTGTGTTGTGCAGCAATCGTGGCGTGATCGCTACCGTTGGCACCCTCGCGGGCAATTGCCTGTTGACCAATTTCAGTACTCCGACCACGCAGCCCTTACCTGGCCAACGCACGGTCGCGAACGGGGTCCTGCAGCTGCAACGCTCCAATACTCTCTTGTCCGGAAGTGTCGGGATCGAGCGCGAAACGCTGGATAGCCGAATGCCGTTGCTCGGGCCATCGCCGGCTGATCGTCGCCTTCTGAACAGCTTGCTCGGCCCTGGAAACAGCGCCAGCCTCGACCAGCGCAATGCCAGCCTGATCGGCCAGATCTCCTTGGGCACGCAAGGCTGGGTCAGCATCGGCGGCACGCTGGCGCATATCCGCCTGATCCCGACTGACCAGCTCCCGGGTGGCCTGCCGCCCGAGTGGAACAGCGGTAGTCTCAAGGTCGGTGGCGGCTACGGCAATTTCGGCGCGGAAATCACCGGCCAGATGATCGAGGTGCCTGGCCAGGCCGGCAGCTACCAGAGCCTTGGCGCAGGCGTCACCTGGCGTACACCCTGGCGCGCCCGCTTGTCGGTCGGCGCCGAGAACCTGGTCAGTCGTGGTCGCAATCCGTTTGGATTGCCGGACACGGCCCCCGCCGCCGAGGAAGGCCGCGTCCCCTACGTGCGCTACCAGCAAGACCTCTGAGCGCTCCGCTGATCGATCCTCGCCACTTGCGCTTCGTCATCGACGAACTGTGGCCGTTATCCGAACTGCTCGCCTATCCGCGCTATGCCATGCATGGGCGCGAGACCTTCGACGCCATTCTCGACCAGTCGCAAAAACTGGCGCTGGAAAAATTCGCACCGCACAACCGCGCCTCCGATATTGATGAGCCGCGCTTCGTCGACGGCCGCGTGCACATCATTCCCGAAGTAAAAGCCGCCCTTGATGCCTACGCCGATGCCGGTTTTCCGGCATTGCTCGCCGACGAGGCCGAAGGCGGCCTGCAATTGCCCTACACACTGGCTTTGCTCAGTGACGCGATTTTCTGTGCCGCCAACGTCTCGACGATAGGCTATGCGCTACTGGCGCGTGGCGTCGGCAACTTGCTGAAAGCGCACGGCAGCGCTGAACAACAGCATTTGTATTGCCAGCCACTCCTCGAAGGCCGTTGGCTCGGAACCATGTGCCTGAGCGAACCGCAGGCCGGGTCATCGCTCGCGGATATCAGTACCCGCGCCGACGCAATCGCCAAACCAGCCGCCGACGGCAGTTATCGCTTGAGCGGGCAGAAGATGTGGATCTCCGGCGGCGACCACGAACTGTCGGAAAATATCGTCCACCTGGTGTTGGCGAAGATCCCGGGCGGGCTACCTGGGGTGAAGGGCATCAGTCTGTTTATCGTGCCCAAGTTCCGCGTCAACGACGACGGCTCGCTCGGCGCGCGCAACGACGTGCAGCTCGCAGGCGTCAATCACAAGCTCGGCCAGCGCGGCATCGTCAACACCTTCCTCAAGTTCGGCGAACGCGGCGAGTGCATCGGCCATCTGGTCGGTGCGCCGCACCAGGGCCTGGCGCAGATGTTCCACCTGATGAACGAAGCGCGCATCGGCGTCGGCATGGGCGCGATCATGCAGGGCATGGCCGGCTACCAATATTCGCTGCAATACGCGAAAGAACGGCGACAAGGGCGGCATCCGGAACAAAAAGACCCGGCCTCGCCACCGGTGGCATTGATCGAGCATGCCGATGTCAAACGCATGCTGCTTCAGCAAAAATGCTATGTCGAAGGCGCCTTCGCGCTAGCCGTGTATGCCGGCACATTGATCGATGTGCAGCTGGGCTGCGAGAACGCCGAGACCCGTCGCTATGCCGCGCTCAAGCTGGACTTGCTGACGCCGGTGCTCAAGGCCTGGTCCGGCGAGTGGTGCACCAAAGCCAACGACCTGGCGATCCAGGTATTGGGTGGCTATGGCTACACCCGCGAATATCCGGTCGAACAGTATTGGCGCGACAACCGGCTCAATCCGATCCACGAAGGCGCCAACGGCATCCAGGCGATCGATCTTCTTGGCCGCAAGGCAACGCTGGCGAACGGCGCGGCGCTCGTCGCCATGCTCGACGAACTGCGCGCGACGACTGCACAAGCAGCGGCCATTGCCGCGCTGGCGGAATATTCCGAAGCACTGGCAAGCAGCACTGTGCTTATCGAGCAAACGACCCGTGCTCTGGTGACGTGCATGGCTGAAGGTCGCGTGCGCCTTGCGCTCGCCAATGCCTCCTATTACCTCACCCTCGTCGGGCACGCATTCATCGCCTGGGCATGGCTGAAGCAGGCACTCGTTGCCGCGCGCGCGCTGCCGGACGCCGCTGACCACGATCGCGAATTCTACGAAGGTAAGCTGATGGCCTGTCGATTTTTCTTCCGCCACGAATTGCCACAGATCGAGCCGCTTGCACGTCTGTTGCAAACCCTTGATGACAGCACACTGGCTGCGACGCCCGGGCAATTCTGAGTCGACCCGGTTGGCACACATGCGCGGTTGGCCGTAGACTCCAGTCAACTCAGGGGCGGCCATGGCCAATCCACGCAGCAAATTCGAGATGATCGCCGAGTACCTGTGCCGCTCTCACGACGGCGTGTCTCGTGCTGAAATCTATCGTCGGCCCGGCCTGAAGCACCGCACCGAACCGTTCTGCCTCTATTTCAACGATGGCATGGCCTTCCGTTTGCATGGCCGCGGCCTGGTCTCGGCATTGTCCTTGCCCGATGTCCGCCCGTTCGATCCACTCAACCCAGACAAACCACCGCCCGGCTGGCCGGGCTGGGTGTGGGCGCCGCCCTCGCAGATGCTGCGCTGGGACCGGCTGTGCACCGAGGCCTTGCGTTGCCTGCGCACAGCGGATGAAGGGGCGCGCGTGAGCTGGAACCTCCCGGAACCGCCGCCGTCGGCGCCGCCAGAACCGCCGCCGTCACCTCCCGAGAGTCTTGCCGAGCGGGTGAAGAAATTTCTCGGCGGCAGTAGCTGGTCGAAGTGGCTCGGTTGAATCGCGTCGCCCGATTCTGGTCGGCAATGGCGCAGTGAGCTCGCACTTGCAGCCACTGAGTGGCCTCGATGCCGGCTTCTTGTACCTGGAGTCGGCCGGCACGCCCATGCACGTGGGCAGCGTGATGCTGGTGGAGATGCCGAAGAAAAACAGCTTCGATTTCCACCGGGCCCTGCTTGCGCATGTGACCGAACGCTTGCCGCGGATACCCGCCTTGCGCCGCGTATTGCATGAAGCACCGCTGGACCTGGGCCATCCAATGTGGGCAGAAGTTGCCGATCTTGACCTGGCGAAGCACATCCGCAAACGCAAACTTCCGGGCAAGGGCGGGCGTTCGAAGCTGATGGCGCTGGTCGGCAAGCTACATGCCGAAATCCTGCCGCGCGACCGACCGATGTGGCAGTTCGTCGTCGTCGAGAATGTCGAGCCAGGCGTCGTGGCGCTGTATTCGAAAGTTCACCACGCCTTGCTCGATGGCCAGGGCGGCATCGCGCTGGCGCAGGCCTTGCTCGATATCGCGCCCACCGCCGCCAAGCGCAAAAAAACCGCTACCGAATCCACTCCGGACGACAGCCCTCTGCGCAAGCGCGATCTGGCAAGCACCGCGACGCGCTCAACCGTGAACCAGTTCGCCAAACTACTGCGCGCGTTACCGGCAACACTCAAACTGGCCAGCAACGTCGGCGATGTACTCGGCATGGCCGGCTCCTTGCGCGACAACATGCTGCTGGCGCCACGCACGGTGTTCAATGCGCAGATCGGGCCGGCGCGCAGCTTTGCCGCGCTGTCCTTGCCGCTCGATGAAGTCAAACGAGTGGCGCGCGGTTTCGGCGTCAGCTTGAATGATGTGGTGATGGCGATCTGCGCCGGCGCGCTGCGCGAACTCCTGCTCTCGGTGGCCGCGTTGCCGAAGAAATCACTGGTCGCGGCGATGCCGGTATCACTACGCGAATCCGGCAATACCGAAGCCAACAACCAGGTGTCGATGGTGCAGTGTTCGCTGGCCACCGACATCGCCGATCCGGTCGAACGCCTGCGCGCGATCCACGCCTCGACCGGGCAGATCAAGCGACGGGTGGCCGCGTTCAGGAACCTGATCCCGACCGATTTTCCGGGCTTGGCCGCACCGCTCTGGGCGAGCGGTTTGGCGCGGATCTGGGGCAGTGGTCACATATCAGAGTTGTTGCCACCGCTGGCCAACATCGTCATTTCCAACGTGCCAGGTCCACCCATGCCGTGGTATCTGGCCGGTGCGAAGCTCAAGCATTACTATCCGGTCTCGATCGTCGCCCACGGCCTCGGGTTCAACATCACTGTGCAAAGTTACGCTGGCCAACTCGAATTCGGATTGACTGCTTGCGCGGATATCGTGGCGCATCCCGACGTGGTGGCCAACGCGATGGCGGCGGCTTTGTGTGAACTCGGCGAGCGCGTTCCCGCATGAACCATCCGCGCCCGCGGCCACCACCAAAAACGCACAAGCCGATGAAGCCGCCGTCGCCCTTGCTGTTGGCGATGGAAGGCCGCGCCATGTTCGAGTGGGCCTCTTATGGCCTGGCCTGGCCGTGGCTGAAGACCGCACCGCGCGGCGACGGCCATCCGGTGCTGGTGTTGCCGGGCCTGGTGGCTGGCGATCGCAGCACCTATCCGCTGCGGCGATTCCTGTCGCACCTGGGCTACGAGGCTTATCCGTGGCAGCAGGGATTGAACGTTGGCCCACGCGATCATGTCATCAAGGGATTGCTCGATCGCGTTCGCAGCATCCAGAAAGAGCACGAGCAGAAAGTCACGTTGATCGGCTGGTCACTCGGCGGCGCGATGGCGAATGCGTTGGCACTGCGCATGCCCGAGCGCATCCGCCAGGTGGTCACGCTCGGATCGCCGTTGACTGGCCACCCCAAGGGCACCAATGCCTGGCGCGTATTCGAGATGGTCAGTGGCTTTCGCGCCGACGATGCCCGCTTGATGCAGTTGGTGGAAGGCAAGCCGACCGTGCCGACCACTTCGATCATGAGCAAGACCGATGGCATCGTGAACTGGCGGATGAGCCTGGCGCAGGAAAGCGAGATCGCCGAGAACATCGAAGTCAGCGCCACCCACATGGGCATGGGCGTGAATCCGATCGTACTGTGGATCATCGCCAATCGCCTAGCTCAAGCCGAGGGCCAGTGGCAGCCATTCAAGGGCGATCACGCGCTGCATTCGCTGCTCTACCGCGATCCGCATGCGTTCCGCTTGGCGGATCTGTTCGCGCCTTAGCGCGCCTTAGCGCCATAGGGCGGTGCATTCCTCCGCTACCCTTGCACCATCCGGCGCCTTCGGTCGCGGAGGAATGCGCCACCCATGGCTTACGGATCAATCCGCCAGCGTCAGCAGCGAAGCATTACCGCCCGCTGCGGTGGTATTGATGGTCAGCGTGCGCTCGCTGGCGAACTTGAGCAGGTAATGCGGCCCCCCGGCCTTGGGGCCGGTGCCGGAAAGACCTTCGCCGCCGAACGGCTGCACACCCACCACCGCGCCGATCTGATTGCGGTTCACGTAGCAATTGCCCACATGCACCGACTTGGCGATGTGCTGCACGGTAGCGTCAATACGCGAATGGATGCCCAGCGTCAGGCCGTAGCCAGTGGCGTTAATTTGCGCCAGCACTTCGTCGAGCTTGGATGCCTCGTAGCGGATCACGTGCAACACTGGCCCGAACACTTCGCGATCGAGCTGCGCCAAGGATTTCAATTCGTAGGCACGCGGCGCGAAGAAACTGCCGTGTTGGCATTCGTCCGGAAGCGCGACCGCCTTGATCAGTTTGGCTTCCTTGTCCATGCGTGCGGCGTGCGCGACCAGGATGGCCTTCGCGTCTTCGTCGATCACCGGCCCGACATCGGTCGAGAGCAGGCCGGGATTGCCGACCACCAGTTCGTCCATCGCCCCGGACAGCATCGACACCACCTTGTCGGCGATGTCGGCCTGCACGAACAGGATGCGCGCGGCTGAGCAACGCTGGCCAGCGGAATCGAAGGCGGCGGTCATCGCGTCCTTCACCAATTGTTCGGGCAACGAGGAAGAGTCGGCGATCAGCGCATTCTGGCCGCCGGTTTCGGCGATCAGCGTGGCGAGCGGCGCGTTGCGCGCAGCCAGGGCGCGGTTGATCGCCCAGGCGGTTTCGGTTGAGCCGGTGAATACGACGCCG
>JANXRY010000049.1 GCA_025356635.1 Gammaproteobacteria bacterium | reverse complement strand
CCAGTGTGGCTGATCATCCTCTCAGACCAGCTACCGATCGTCGCCTTGGTGGGCCTTTACCCCGCCAACTAGCTAATCGGACATCGGCTCATCCAATCGCGCGAGGCCTGTAACAGTCCCCCGCTTTCACCCGTAGGTCGTATGCGGTATTAGCGTAAGTTTCCCTACGTTATCCCCCACGACAAGGTAGATTCCGATGTATTCCTCACCCGTCCGCCACTCGCCACCCATCGTATTGCTACGACCGTGCTGCCGTTCGACTTGCATGTGTTAGGCCTGCCGCCAGCGTTCACTCTGAGCCAGGATCAAACTCTTCAGTTAAAACTAAAAAACATTAGCTTTAATCCGCAGAATATCGACCAGCTGGCTTCTTGTCGCTCGCGTACTACTAGCTTTGATACTTGTACTACTGAATTGACTTAAAGCTTTTTGACAGACATCTGCAAGATTGGACTTCTCCATCTCACAGGCGCCCGCACAAATTTCCTGCGCACACTGTCAAAGATCAATGGCTTGGCATACACCGCTCAAACCGATCCAAAGGGCCTTTCGCCCAACGGAGCCGCACATTATACGGCCCAGACCAAGAAGGTCAACACCTTGGTTGCCGGGAACCAGGCAGCCGCACTTGACAGCCGGAGCAGGCTCCCGGAACGTCGAGGATCACTTCCCGGAGCTCCCGCATGTCACTGTCCCGATCCTTGCTCGCCCTGTGCCTGACCTCCGTCACGCTTTGCAGCTGCGCCAGCGCCGGCACCGGGTCCTGGGTGGAACTCAAGGGCAAGCGCTTCACCATCGAGGTCGCGGACGACGAGGCCGAGCGGGAGCGCGGCCTGATGTTCCGGGACGACATGCCCGCCGACCACGGCATGCTGTTCATCCACGACGCCGAAGAGCCGCAGGCCTACTGGATGAAAAACACGAAGATCCCGCTCGACATCCTGTTCTTCGACCATCAGCGCCATCTGGTATCCGTGCAACGGCGGGTGCCGCCCTGTTCGGCGGGCGATCAATGCCCGTCTTTCGCCAGCGAAGGTAACGCCCTGTATGTGCTCGAGATCAATGCCGGCCTGTCCGAGAGCCTCGGCGTGAAGGCAGGTGATGGATTGCAATTCGGGCCTGGGGTTGGCAAGCACGAGTAGGGCTTGATTTGTCGGTCCTGCCGGCCCACATTTCCGGCATGGCCCAAGACTACCCGCTCCCCGACTGGAACTCGCTGGCCGAACTTGAGGACAACGATCTGCCGTTGCTGGATACGGCATTGCTGATCGCCCGCGACGAATACCCCGATCTCGATGCCGGCGGTTATGTCGAACGCATCGCCGAATATGCGAGCGCCCTGCAGCCACGCATGCCAGACGAATTGCCTGCGCAGTTATCGACGATCAACACCTACCTGTTCGAGGAACTTGGTTTCGCCGGCAACACGCGCCAGTTCGACGATCCCCGCAACAGCTATCTGAACGAAGTGTTCGATCGCAAGCTCGGTATCCCGATCTCGCTGGCGGTGGTGCAAATCGAGCTGACCCGCAGGCTCGGCTTGCCCCTGGACGGGATTTCCTTCCCCGGACATTTCCTGGTTCGCCTGCCGGTGGACGATGGCATCCTGGTGCTTGATCCCTACAACCGGGGTCGGCCAGTGGGCGTCGAAGAACTCAAGGAGCGCGCCTCGTCACACCTGGGCGGCCAGCAACCGGATGACGTCCAGTTGGTCGAAATCCTCGAACCGGCCAGCCACCGCACGATCCTGGCGCGGATGCTGCGCAACCTGGTCGGCATCTACCAGGAACGCGCCGACTGGGAACGGCTGGCGCGCAGCGCCGACCGTTTACTCAAGCTCACCCCGGGGAGCCCCGAGGCCTGGCGCGCGCGCGGCTTGGCCTACCGAGAACTGGGCTACACGCAAGGCGCCCGCGAAGACCTCGCCCGCTATCTGCACGCGATGCCGGAAGCCGACGATGCCGAAGTCGTTCGCCAAGCTCTGGTGGATGTCAGCGTGACCCGCGTCCACCTGAACTGACCGGGCATCGATAAACTCAGGCGTCAATCAACTCGAAATCAGCCTTGGTCACCCCGCAATCCGGGCAGCACCAGTCGTCAGGAATGTCTTCCCAACGCGTGCCTGCAGCGATCCCTTCCTCGGGCAAGCCGTCGGCTTCGTTGTAGATGAAGCCGCAAACCACGCACATCCAGCTGCGCAACGCCGTCGAATCACTCATCGTTTGTCATGCCACGGAAGCGGGAAGTTATCATTGTCGCATTCCGACGCCGCCACGGACATGAACCCTTCCACTGTTTGGCCACGCCACGGCCTTTACCTGATCACTCCCGACGAGCCCGACACCATGCGCCTGCTGGCCCGCGTCGAGCCCTTGCTGGCGGCGGGCGTGGCAATGCTGCAATACCGGAACAAATCGGCCGACGCATCGCTGCGCCGCAAACAGACACTGGCACTGCTGGAAGTCTGTCGTAAGTCAGGAGTGCCATTGATCGTCAATGACGACTGGCAGCTCGCTGCCGAGATCGGCGCTGACGGCGCGCACCTGGGTGCGGACGACGGTGAATTGCGCTTCGCGCGAAATGCGTTCGGGTCGCAGGCAATCCTCGGCGCGTCCTGTTACAACGACCTGGCCCGTGCCGAACACGCCGCCTTGGAAGGCGCCAGCTACATCGCATTCGGTGCGTTCTTTGCGTCCGGTACCAAGCCATTGGCGCGTCGCGCCAGCCTGCCCTTGCTGCGCGAGGCGCGCCGCTTCGGTTTGCCGACAGTGGCGATCGGAGGCATCAACCCGGACAATGCCCGCGGCGTGCTCGCCGCTGGCGCAGACTTGATCGCGGTGATCGGTGCGGTCTTCGATGCGCCCGACCCATTCGCAGCCACGCGCGCCTTCCTTTCCTGCTTCGAGCCCGCCACATGAAGAACGACATCAGCCACGACCTGTTCACCCGCGCACAGCAGCTGATGCCTGGCGGCGTCAATTCTCCCGTGCGCGCCTTCAAATCGGTCGGTGGCGAGCCGTTCTTCGCCGCGCGCGCAGAAGGCGCTTACCTGATCGATGTCGACGGCAATCGTTACGTCGACTACATCGGCAGCTGGGGCCCGATGATCGCCGGCCACGCCCATCCGCAGGTGCTGGACGCGGTTGCGAAAGTGCTGCGCGATGGCCTGAGTTTCGGCGTGCCCAATGCGTTGGAAGTGACCATGGCCGAGACCATCACCCGGCTGGTGCCAAGCTGCGAGATGGTGCGCATGGTCAACTCCGGCACCGAAGCCACACTGTCGGCGATCCGGCTGGCGCGTGGCGCCACCGGTCGCAACAAGATCGTGAAGTTCGAGGGCTGCTACCACGGCCACGGCGATTCCTTCCTGGTCAAGGCCGGCTCGGGAATGCTCACGCTCGGCGTGCCGACGTCGCCAGGCGTGCCCAAGGCCTTGGCCGACCTGACGCTGACCTTGCCCTACAACGATTTCGAAGCGGCGACGAATTTGTTCGACGAAGCAGGCGCCGAGATCGCCGGCGTGATCGTCGAGCCGATCGTCGGCAATGCCAATTGCATCCTGCCGCGCGACGGTTACCTGGAGCACCTGCGCGCGCTGTGCACGCAGCACGGCGCACTGCTGATCTTCGACGAAGTGATGACCGGATTCCGGGTCGCGCTCGGCGGCGCCCAGGCGCGCTACAGCATCACTCCTGATCTTTCCACGTTCGGCAAGATCATCGGCGGCGGCATGCCGGTCTGTGCCTACGGCGGCCGCCGCGACTTGATGCAGCAGATCGCGCCAAGCGGGCCGATCTACCAGGCCGGCACGCTGTCCGGTAATCCAGTGGCGATGGCGGCCGGACTGGCGACGCTCGCGCTCATCCAGGCGCCGGGATTCCATGCGTCGCTCGAAAAGCGTACCCATGAACTTTGCGATGGCCTCGAAGCCGCCGCGCGCGAAGCCGGCGTCGCCGTTACCACCACCCGCAGCTGCGCGATGTTCGGCCTGTACTTCACCGATCAACGCGTCGAGACCTACGCCCAGGCCGTTGCCTGCGACACGGCGGCGTTCAACCGGTTTTTCCATGGCATCCTCCGGCGCGGCGTGTATTTCGCGCCCTCAGCCTTCGAGGCCGGCTTCCTGTCGTCGGCGCACGGCGACATCGAGATCGGGCATACGCTTGAGGCGGCACGCGAGGCTTTCCGGGAGACACGGGCATGAATGACAAACTGAGGCTCGAAACCCTCGCCATCCACGCCGGTGGCGCACCCGACAAGGAAACCGGCGCGGTCGCCCCGCCGATCCATCTGTCGACCACGTTCGAGCACGGCCCCGCCGGCGAGCGGCGCAGCGACTACGAATACCTGCGCGAACGGAACCCGACCCAGGACCGTTTCGAGACGATGCTCGCGGCACTGGAACAAGGCGAGGCGGCGCTGGCTTTCGCTTCCGGACAGGCGGCGATGCTGGCCGCTATCGGGTCGCTTCCAGCCGGCTCGCAATTACTCATCCCCGATGACTGCTACACCGGGTTGCGCGCGCTGTGCGACGATTTCCTGCCGGAGAAAGGCATCCACGGAACCATCGTCGACATGGGCGACGTTTCGGCAGTGCGCGCCGCGATGACGCCGTCCACGCGCATGATCTGGGCGGAAACACCGTCGAATCCGCAGGTGAAGATCGCCGACATCGCCGCGCTGGCCGACATCGCCCACGGCGCCGGCGCCTTGCTCGCCTGCGACAACACCTTCGCCACGCCGGTGCTGCAGCGGCCGCTGGCGCTGGGCGCCGACCTGGTGATGCACTCGACCACCAAGTATTTCGGCGGCCACAGCGACGTGCTCGGCGGCGCGCTCGCGTTCGCCCGTCGCGATGCCTTTTTCGAGTCGGTGTTCCATCGCCGGCACATCACCGGCGCGATCCTGTCGCCGTTCAACGCCTGGCTGCTGCTGCGCGGCGCGCGCTCCTTGCCGGCGCGCATGGCATGGCACTGCCGCAACGCCCGCGCCATCGCCGAATTCCTGGCCGCGCATCCCGCGGTCGAGGCGGTGCACTACCCGGGACTGGCGTCCCATCCAGACCACGCCGTTGCCGCCCGGCAGATGTCGGACTTCGGCGGCATGCTCAGCTTCCGCGTCAAGGGCGGGCGCGACGCGGCGCTGCACGTGGCAGGAAATCTCCGGCTGATCCTCAACGCCACTTCACTGGGCGGCTGCGAATCCCTGATCGAGCACCGCGCTTCGGTCGAAGGCCCGAATCCGCTGTCGCCGCAGAACCTGCTGCGGTTCTCGGTGGGCCTCGAAAATGCGGAGGATCTGATCGAAGACCTGCGCCAGGCGCTGGCAGATGGAGATGCGGCATGAGACGCGTCGCCGGTTTTGTGTTTGCCCTGCTCATTGCGAGCGCGATGGCGTCAACCCCGGCGGCGGGCGTTCCAAAAAGCGCGTCGTTGTCGGCCAAGACCGATGCCGCCATTCGGCAGGTGATGAAGGATCAAAAGATCCCCGGGCTCGGTCTCGCGGTGGTTCGCGACGGGAAAATAATCAAGGTCGCGGGCTACGGTTTCGCCAATCTCGAACTCGGCGCCGCGGCGTCTCCCAAGACGATTTTCGATGCCGGCTCGATATCGAAGCAATTCACGGCGACGGCCATCATGCTTCTGGCCGAAGACGGCAAGCTCTGCCTGGACGACAACATCACGAAATACTTCCCGGAAGCGCCGCCTGCCCTGAAGGCAGTCACGATTCGACACCTGCTGACCCATACCTCCGGCATACCCGATGTCTCCGACGGCACGGAGGAGACGAATGGGACCAAAGGGGTCGTCGACTTCCACCGTGAATACACCGAAGAAGAACTCGCCCGCGCCTATCTGGCGCAGCCCCTGGATTCCCAGCCCGGCAGCAAGTGGAACTACTGCAACGCGTGCTACGACTTGCTGGGCATTCTGATTCATCGCGTCACCGGCAAACCCTACGGCGATTTCCTGCGTGAACGCTTCTTTGCGCCGCTGGGCATGACCGCGACTCGTGTCTTCAGTTATGCCGACATCATTCCGAACCGCGCCAATGGCTATACCCTTGTCGACGGTGCATGGAAGAACGCACCACGCTGGTGGTCCCAGTCGATCCTCTCGGGGGCGGCGGGCGGTCTGTGGATGAATGTCCTTGACCTGGCGAAGTGGGACGCCGCTCTGTACTCGGAGCGGATCGTCAAGCGAAGCATCCTGGAGACGATGTGGACGCCCGTGCCACTTGACGATGGGTCGGCGTACCCGGGTGGCATGGGTTGGTTCATGGCAACTGCCAAAGGCCATCGCATCGTTTTTCACACCGACGGCGGCCCTGGAGATAGTGGCGTAATTTCCCGATACCTGGATGATCGGCTCACCATCATCGTCATGACCAACTTGGGTGCGCATCACACCGATGTCATGAAAATCGCGGCCAGGATCGCCGAAATATATGTGCCCGCCACCCGCGGCGCGAATCCGGTCAAGGATTGGTAGAACTCAAGAATAGGCGCTGTGCTCACCAACTACCGACGTTCGCCATCGACACCCAGGGCTCGGCGGGCGGCAGGGAACCGTCCTGCAGCAATTCGACCGAAATCAGGTCCGGCGAACGCACGAAAGCCATGTGGCCGTCGCGCGGCGGCCGGTTGATGGTCACGCCCATCGATTGCAGGTGGGCGCAGGTCGCATAGATGTCCTCGACCCGGAAAGCAAGGTGGCCGAAATTGCGCGCGCTGCCATAGTCTTCGGCCGAGCCCCAGTTGTGGGTCAGTTCGACTTCGGCCTCGGGGCTGCCGGGCGCGGCGAGGAATACCAGCGTGAACTTGCCGGCCTCGTTGTCGACGCGGCGCACTTCCTTGAGCCCCAAGCCCTCGCAGAAAAAGCGTAGGTTGGCGTCGAGGTCGCGCACGCGGACCATGCTGTGCAGGTATTTCATGGCAGTGCCTCGTCGAGTCGAATTAGTCCAGAAACAGGTCGGGCAGCAACTCGGCGTCGGGATCGACGGCGTAATGGCTGAAGTCGGTGACGCCGCGCTCGCGCAGGAAGGTTTCGTCGATGATGAACCGGCCGGTCAATTCCCGTGACGGTGTGGCCAGGATGGCGTGGGCGGCGTCGGCGAGGATTTCCGGGCGGCGGCAGCGCCGGGCCTCGACGCCCGGGATCATGTTGATCGCATCGGTGGCGATGACGGTGCGCGGCCAGAGCGCATTCACCGCCACGCCGCGCTCGCGAAATTCCGCGGCCAGGCCCAGGGTGACGAAACTCATGCCCATCTTCGCCAGCGTGTAGCCGGTATGCGGCGCCCACCAGGCCGGGTTGAGGTTGGGTGGCGGCGCCAGGGTGAGGATATGCGGATTCGCCGATTGCAGAAGCTGCGGCAGACAGGCCTGCGAACAAAGAAATGTGCCGCGCGCATTGACCTGGGCCATCAGGTCGAAGCGCTTCATCGGCGTGTCGAGCGTGCCGCGCAGCCAGATCGCGCTGGCGTTGTTGACCAGGATATCGATGCCGCCGAAACGCTCGACCGCCTGCGCGACCGCCGACTGAACTTGTTCTTCCTCACGGATATCGCATTGCACGGCCAGCGCTTGCCCGCCTTCAGCCTCGATCGCGGCGGCTGCGGTGTGGATGGTGCCCGGCAGCTTGGGGTTGGCAACGTTCGATTTCGCCGCGACCACTATGTTGGCGCCGTCGCGCGCGGCGCGTAGACCGATCGCCAGGCCAATGCCGCGCGAAGCACCGGTGATGAACAAGGTTTTTCCTGCCAGCGATGCCATGACGTGCTCCAGTGTTTTTTCAATCCGTCGATTCAATGTGCCAATTCAATCCGCCTGAAAGCGCGGGATGTGTTCCACCAATTTCTGCAATCGTTGATGCGGATCGTCTTCCACCAACAAGGCCTGTCGCTCGACCAGCGTCAGCGGCAGCCACTCAGCCAAACGCCACGCAATCCAGTCGGCATCTTCAAGCTCGGCATTCGTGTATCCGATACTGGCGCGATCCAGAAGTTTCGCAAGCAGCAGGGCCAGCAACTGGTGTTCGGGTCGAACTCGCGTGGTCGGCGATTCCGCCTGCCATTCGACCTCGGCCATGATCAGCCCGTTGTCGCGCACCCGAGTGTGCATAACGTGAAAGCGCCGCTCGCCCTGCACGGTGATACCTAGCAAGCCGCCCTCGGTGCTGGCGAAGTCGACGATGCGCGCCTCGCAACCGAACGCAGCGGGCAGCGCGGGCACGCCGGTTTCCTGGCCTTCGAGAATTGAACAAATGCCGAAGCCACTGTTGGTTCGGGCGCAATCGCGAACGAGATCGAGATAGCGCGGCTCGAACACACGCAGGGACAGGCGGCCGCCGGGCAACAGCACGGTGTTGAGCGGGAACAGTGGCAGCGGGCGAGCGTTCACGATCGCAGTGTAGCCATGAGTGGGCCGTATGGCGTGGTACCAACGATCGGAGCGGTATCGGGCGCGGAGGAGTTGGTGCCGCGCCGTGCGGCCCGAATGGTCAGGGGTTTTTCAACGCCGCCAGCGTCCGCCGCGGCGCACCTTCGAAACCGCCATTGGACATGAATACCAGATGGTCGTCCGCACGAACCAGGGCAACCAGATGCGTGACCAGCGCATCTACCGTCGGCACCGTCTCGCCCGCGCCACGTAGATTGGCGATCACCTTGCCGGCGTCCCAGGCCAATTCCGGACGATGCAGGAACACCACGACATCGGCCTGATCAAGCGAGGGCACGATCTGTTCCGCATGCGCGCCCAGGCGCATCGAGTTGCTGCGCGGCTCCAGCGCCACCACTATGCGCGCCGATCCAACTTGCGCGCGCAGCCCTTCGAGCGTGGCGCGAATCGCGGTCGGGTGATGGGCAAAGTCGTCGTACACGGTCACGCCGCGGGCGCGGCCGAGATTTTCCATCCGCCGCTTGACGCTGACGAACTGTGCTAGTTTCGGAATGACATCGGCGACGTTCACGCCGACCGCATTCGCCGCCGCCAACGCCGCTAGCGCGTTCATCACATTATGCCGGCCGGTCAACGGCCAATGGACCGTGCCAACTTCCGCCCCGTGATGACAAACCACGAATTCCGAACCGTCCGCGTGCAGCAGGCGCGCCGTCCATTCGAAATCGCCGTCGATACCAAAGCGCACGACTGGCGTCCAGCAGCCCATCGCCAACACTTCAGCCAGCGCTGTATCGGCGCCATTGACGATCAGGCGGCCATTGCCTGGGACGATCCGCACCAGATGGTGGAATTGCCGCTGGATCGCGGCAAGGTCCGGAAAAATATCGGCGTGGTCGTATTCGAGGTTGTTGAGGATGGCAACCGTCGGCCGGTAGTGCACGAACTTCGAGCGCTTGTCGAAAAACGCGGTGTCGTATTCGTCGGCCTCGACCACGAATTCCTTGCCGCTACCGAGGCGTGCCGAGACGCCGAAATTCTCCGGAACGCCGCCGACCAGAAAACCGGGATCGCGGCCTGCAGCTTCAAGCAGGAACGCCAGGATCGAAGTCGTGGTGGTTTTGCCGTGGGTGCCGGCCACTGCCAGCGTCGTCCGGCCCGGCAGCACGTTCTCGCGCAGCCATTCCGCGCCCGAGGTGTAGCTCAGGCGCGCGTTCAACACATGTTCGACGGCGGCATTGCCGCGCGAAAGCGCATTGCCGACCACGACGACATCGGTATCGGCAGAAATATTTCCGGGCGAATAGCCTTGCGACAACGTGATGCCAAGCTGTTCAAGCTGCGTGGACATCGGCGGGTAGACGCTCTGGTCCGAGCCGTCCACCGCGTGGCCTTGCTCGCGCGCCAGCGCCGCGACGCCGCCCATGAAGGTACCGGCGATGCCGAGGATATGCAGTTTCATCAACCAACGTCGGCGTAAGGGCTAATCGCTTCCAGGATGCGAGTGAACACGTCATCGAGCGAACCGACGCCGTCCAGGTGCGCGAGCTTGCCCTGGGTCCGGTAATGATCGACCACCGGCGCGGTCTGTTCTTCGTAGACGCGCAGGCGATTGCGCACCGCTTCCGGGCTATCGTCGGCGCGGCCTTCGGCCTTGGCGCGACCAGCCAGGCGATCGACCAGCAATTCCTGATCAACTTCGAGTTGCACCGCCAAGTCCATTGGCTGGCCGATCCGGACCAGCAGCACGTCCAGCGCGTTGGCCTGACTCAGGTTGCGCGGATAGCCGTCGAGGATGAAGCCGTTCCGGGTGTCGGGCTGCGCGAAGCGCTCTTCCAAGACGCCGAGCATCAGTTCGTCGGAGACAAGGTTGCCCGCCTTCATGATCGGACCGACCACGAGACCCAAGGGAGTACCCGCATCCACCGCGGCACGCAGCATGCCGCCCGTGGTGATGTGCGGTACCTGCAAGTGCTCGCGCAGGCGCGTCGCCTGGGTGCCCTTGCCCGAACCGGGCGCGCCTAACAGAACCAATCGCATGCGGAATCCGACCCCGTAAACAAGGACGCACGGCACTGTCTTCATCCCCTGACAGCCGATCGCTGAGGCTATAGTGGGGCCGCCGACTGGCCGTGCGGACAGGGAAACGCTAACGGGAGGGGCTAGTGAAGTCAAACAAGATCGGAAAGCCCATGCGCGCAGGAACGTTGCTCTATGCCCAGTCCGGAGGCGTAACCGCCGTGATCAACGCCACCGCGGGGGCGGTGATTCGCGCAGCCCGGACCAACAACATCCCAGTGCTGGCGGCGCGCAACGGCATCCTCGGGGTGTTGCGGGAGGAGCTCCTGGACACTTCCGCGCTCTCGAACGCCCAGGTACGGGCACTCGCACATACCCCGGGCGGCGCCTTTGGAACCTGCCGGGTCAAGCTCAAATCGCTGGAGCAGGACCGGGCCAAGTACGAGCGATTGATCGAAGTCATGCGCGCCCACGGCGTGCGTTGGTTCCTCTACAACGGCGGCAACGACTCGGCGGACACCGCACTCAAACTCTCGCAGTTGGCCGAGGTCCACGACTACCCATTGACCTGCATCGGCGTGCCCAAGACCGTGGACAACGACCTCGTGGTCACCGACTGCTGCCCCGGTTTTGGCTCTGCGGCCAAGTACACGGCAGTCTCGGTGGCCGAAGCCGCCCTGGACGTCGCGGCGATGGCCGAGACATCCACCAAGGTCTTTGTCTACGAAACCATGGGCCGGCACGCTGGCTGGCTGTCGGCTGCCGCAGGTTTGGCGGGAAAGACTGCAGACGAGGCTCCGCACCTGATCCTGTTCCCGGAAATCCCGTTCGACGAGGCCGGCTTCCTCGAGCAGGTCCGGACCACCGTCGCACGCGTCGGGTATTGCGTTGTCGCGGTATCCGAGGGATTGCGCCGGGACGATGGCAAATTCGTTGCCGAAAGCGAGGGTAGCGTCGATGCCTTTGGTCATTCCCAGCTCGGCGGCGTCGGGCCGCTGATCGCGGCCATGGTCAAGGACCGGCTCGGCCTGAAAGTCCACTGGACCGTTCCGGATTACCTGCAGCGCTCGGCCCGGCACTTGGCCTCGGAGACCGACCTTGCGCACGCACAGGCGGTGGGCAAGGCGGCAGTCGAATACGCGCTCAGGGGCATGAACGGCATGATGCCGGTGATCCGGCGACTGTCGGACCGCCCCTACCGCTGGAAAGTGGTGCCGGCGATGCTGGCGGAGATCGCCAACCACGAAAAGAAGATGCCGGCCGAATTCATCCGCGCCGATGGCTACGGCATCACCGAGGCCTGCCGTCGCTATCTGCAGCCACTGATTCGTGGCGAGGCGCCAGTGCCTTACCAGCGCGACGGCCTCCCCAGGCACCTGCGGCAGGCGCTGCCGCAGATCGAGCAGTGCTTGCCGCCCTGGCCTGGTTGAGGACGCTGACCGCCTGTAAAGCGAACCGCCGTTCACCGAAAAATAAATCTAACCCCCACGATCAGGAGCAGATCATGACCCGGAACCCCGCCGACCAATCCTCCACACGCCGCAGGTTCTGGCTCGTCATATTGCTGCTGGCGGCATCGCCAGGTTTCGCCCAGCAAGGCACGGGCAATCGTTACCGGGTCACGACCAAGATGGAAATGGTCGGCATGCCCTTCGCCATGCCCGCCCGCACCAGTGAAGTCTGCGGCCCGAAGAACGGCAGCGGCCAGGCCATGGTGCCGCACCAGGACAACTGCCAGGTGCTCGACTACAAGATCATCGGCACCCGGTCGAGTTTCCGCATGGTCTGCACCGGGCGGGAGGCGATGACCGGCACCGGCGAATTCGAAATGCTCGGTAGCGACGGCTATCGCGGCAAGATCACCGTCGATGTCCAAGGCCAGCAGATGCTTATGAACTTCGACGGCAAGCGCATCGGTGATTGCAACTACGCTACCGAATCGCCGCAAGCCCAAGGCCAGGCGATGGTCGCCAAGTCCTGCGATCAAATCCTTGCGCAGCCGGCCGACGTGCTGGCGCTATCGGGTGCCTCGTTCGCAAACGGCGCCCTCTGCGCAGCGAAGAAACCGGTCTATTGCGGCAAGATCCTGCCGCTGTCGAACGATCTGAAAGTCATTCGCAACCTCGACGCCACCGACGCCAGCATGCGCCAGTCGGGCCTGACCACCGGCGGACCCTGGGAATCCTACAAGACCTGCGGCATGGGTCGCGATGCCGTGCTGGCGAAAGCTTGCCCCAAGGCGCAGGCCAGCGGCGACTACGAATTCATCGGTGCGCTGTGCCCGTCCATGGTGGCCAGTTCCTGCGCCAAGGCAGACCCGAACCGCAACGCCGATTTCCTGCTCGACCACTGCGCCGTACGCGCCCAGCAGCTGGCGGCAGCCAACTGCGTGGCGCGGTCCTTCACCTCGTCTGGTGTCAGCGGCTTCGGCGAGTTCTGCAATAAATATGCCGCGCATCGCCTGCAGCAGCGCAACGGCAATCGCTGACCTAGCAAGATCGATGCATCGCTCGCGCTGGCAAGCGGTCGTTTGCGCGTGGTTGCTGCTGGTCTCGGGGGCGGCGAATGCGGCCGCCCCTGTCGACGCCTACCCCGACATCGCCCGCGCGTATTGGCTGGAAATCGACGGCCAACCGGTTTGGGCCGGCCACGCAGACACGCGCTTGCCGATGGCGAGCCTGACCAAGTTGATGACCGCGCTGCTGGTTGTCGAACAGTCGCATCTCGATGACGTCGTCACGGTAAGCGCCACCGCCGCCACGGAAACCGGCACGCGGCTGGGCCTCAAGCATGGCGAGCGGATTTTCGCCCGGGATTTATTCACCGCCATGCTGGTGCATTCTGCCAACGACGCATGCCGCGCCCTGGCGGATTGGCAGGGCGGCGACCAAACCGCGTTCGTGCGGAAAATGAACGCCCGCGCTGCCGAGTTGCAACTGGCCAACACTCATTTCACCGACGCTTGCGGCCACGATGATCGCGACCAGTACAGCAGCGCCCGCGATCTCGCGCGGCTGGCCCGAGCGGCGATGACGCACCCGGAAATCCTGGCTGCGGCGACGCGTGCCGACTATCGTTTCAAGAGCTTGGACGGACGCGAGCACACCATGCGCAGCAGCAACAACCTGCTTGGCCGGGTGAAGGGAGTGCGCGGCCTGAAAACCGGTTACACGCAGGGAGCGGGGCGCTGCCTGGTCGCCGTGGCCGACCGCGATGGCGTGCAGGTACTGGCGGTATTGCTGCATGCACCCGACCGCTGGTGGGACAGCGCCGGCCTGCTGGAACTGGCCTTCGATCGCAGCCGACGCCCGCCGCCGTGAGCGTCATCGAATCGCGGCCACGCCGCGACCTCGCCGCGATGGCGCTGTTGCTCGCCGCCGTGTTGCTTGCCTACGCGAATGCGTTGCCGGGGCCATTCCAGTACGACGATTGGTGGCAGATCGTCGAGCGCCCGGCGACGCATGGCCTCGCCGCGTGGTGGCATGCTCCGCTGGGAATTCGGCCACTGCTCAAGCTCAGTTTTGCCCTGAACTGGTCGACCTCCTCCGCGCCATTGGGATTCCATGCGGTAAATATCCTGCTGCACGTGCTCAACACCCTGCTGGTCTGGTGCGTGGTCCGGCATTGGCTGGCATCTCTCGCGCCAATGCTGGCCGACTCACGACGCGCTGCGTTCATCACTGCGCTGTTGTTCGCATTGCATCCGGCCGCCACCGAGGCAGTGACCTACATCAGTGGGCGTTCGATCTCGCTGATGACGACGTTCTTCCTGGCCTCGCTTTGGGCGCAGGAAACTGCCAGCGAACGCGGCTGGCAACGGGCCGCGTCGCCACTCCTGTTCGCCTTGGCGCTGGCCACGCGCGAAACCGCCGCGATCCTGCCACTGGCCATGCTCTGGCTGGCGCTCTGTTCGGGGCAGGGCTGGCGCACCGCGCTCAACTCGATCTATCTGCACATCGTTGTCTTGATCGCGGCAGTCGTCATTGCCATTGCCATCCCGGGCTATCGCCATTTCTTCGCTGCATCTGTCGGCGCGCGCGCGCCCTTCGAACAATGGCTGGGGCAAACCACGGCGCATGCTTATCTGGTGCTGCACCCGTTGCTCGGTCTCGACGTCAATATCGATCCGGATCTCACGATTCCTGCCGCTATCAGCGCTGCCGCGTTGGCTACGTGGACGGCACTGATCGCAGTCGCTGTCCTGGCATGGTGGGGTCGTCGTCGCTGGCCCTGGCTCACCTTCGGCATCGGCTGGTATTGGTTGCAATTGTTGCCGTGCAATTCGTTCTTGCCGCGGCTGGACCTGGCCAATGACCGGCACCTGTACCTGGCAATGATCGGCCCCGCATTGATCGCGGGAATGGCGATCGCTAGGCTGCGTTCGACCCGCGTGCAAGCGGTGCTGGTCGTCGTCCTGGCCACGACGCTGTCCGTGGCCACGATCCGGCGCAACGAGGACTATCGCAGCGAGGTGGCGCTTTGGAGTGCCACGGTGCGGTCCTCGCCGGGCAAGGCGCGGCCCTGGGTGAACTTTGGCTACGCCCGACAGCAGGCCGGCGATCTGGCCGGCGCAGCGGCGGCTTACCGATGCGCGCTTTCCCGCGCGCCCACGAACACGCAAGCCATCAATAACCTGATGTTGCTGCCCGAGCCCTGGCGCGATGCCCCGGGCCAGCCTGACGATTGCCGCCGGCCCTAGCGGCAGCGGTATTCCTCAAGCTGAACGCCAGCGCGAAATGGCTCTGTCATACTCCGCCACCATGAAGCCGCTGCTCACCGCATTCGCCATCCTGCTGCTGGTCTTGCCTGCGCTTACAGGCGCGCAGTCAGCCGATGACCGGGCCACGGACTACGGCTCCGTCTATGTTTTCCGCACACCCGACGACAGCGGTGGCGCCTATTCGCTGACCTACCAGAACCAGACGCTGGCGAAGCTCAAGTCCGGCGCCTATACGGTGCTGCGATTGCCGGCTGGCCGGCAATACCTGCTGGCCGACCCCAAAGCCGAGCAACTCTACGGCCTCGATATCCAGGCCGGCGGCAGCTACTACGTACGAGGCGTTTCCGGCGGGAACCTGCTCAGGACCAAGCCCAGCCTGGTGACATCGAATGCCCGCGAATTCGAGTCGCAGCGGGCCTCGTTGAACGAAATTCCGTCGGTCGTGCCCACTCCCTGAGCCTTGCTCGCACGGGCTACCGCTTGCTCGGTGACACCCTCTTGCTGGCTTCAAGGGCCTGCCTTTGCGATACTGTGCAGCTGCAGCGGCCGATGGCCGCTTCTTTTTGATTTCTTTGGGGAATTCGGCATGTTCGAGCAATACGGTCTTCAGTTGGCCTTGGCCTGTGCGGCCATCGCCATCGTTTACGGAATCCTGACGGCGCGATGGATCATCGCCCAGCCGGCCGGCAATGAAAAAATGCAGGAAATCGCTTCGGCAATCCAGATTGGTGCCGGTGCCTATCTGCGCCGCCAGTACCAGACCATCGCCATCGTTGGCGTGGTGCTGTTCCTGATCCTTGGCCTGCTGCTCAAGAGCTGGCCCACTGCGATTGGCTTCGCCCTCGGCGCGACGCTCTCGGGCCTGGCCGGCTTCATCGGCATGTTCGTCTCGGTACGCGCCAACGTGCGCACCGCGCAGGCCGCGACCCAGGGCCTGAACGCCGCGCTCAACGTCAGCTTCAAGGGCGGCGCCATCACCGGCATGCTGGTGGTCGGCCTGGGCCTGCTCGGCGTGGCTGGCTACTTCATGTTCGTGCTGCACGGCGCGGCGCCCAGCGAGGAATCGCTCAAGGCGGCGCTCGGCCCGATGATCGGCCTAGCCTTCGGCGGTTCGCTGATCTCGATCTTCGCGCGCCTTGGCGGCGGCATCTTCACCAAGGGCGCCGACGTCGGCGCCGACCTCGTCGGCAAAGTGGAAGCCGGCATCCCGGAAGACGATCCACGCAACCCGGCAGTGATCGCCGATAACGTCGGCGACAACGTTGGCGATTGCGCCGGCATGGCCGCCGACTTGTTCGAGACCTACGCCGTCACCATCATCGCGGCAATGCTGATCGCCGGGCTCGCCTACGCCACTTACGGCTGGGCCGGCGCGATCTATCCGCTGGTGCTCGGCGCGGTGTCGATCATCGCCTCGATCATCGGCACCTTCTTCGTGAAGGTCCGCGAGGGTGGCAAGATCATGAATGCGCTGTATCGCGGCTTGGCCGTGTCCGGCGTGCTCGCGGCCGGTGCGTTCTACGTCGTCACGGACCAAATGTTCCCGCACGAACTGGGCATGCCCTTGTTTCATTGCGCGCTGATCGGCCTGGCATTGACGGCAGCCATGGTGGTGATAACCGAGTACTACACGGCCACTGAATATGGTCCGGTCCAGCAGGTCGCCAAGGCCTCGGAAACCGGCCACGGCACCAACGTCATCGCCGGCCTGGCCGTGTCGATGAAGTCCACCGCCTTGCCGGTGCTCGCGGTCGCGGCGGCGATCCTTGCCTGCTACAGCATCGCCAATCTGTATGGCGTGGCGATCGCTGCCACCTCGATGCTATCGATGGCTGGCGTGATCGTTGCCCTCGACGCCTACGGCCCGATCACCGACAACGCCGGCGGCATCGCCGAGATGAGCCATCTCGGCCCGGAGATCCGCAAGATCACCGACGCCCTGGACGCGGTTGGCAATACCACCAAGGCGGTCACCAAGGGTTACGCGATCGGTTCGGCCGGTCTGGCCGCGCTGGTGCTGTTCGCCGATTATTCGCACAAGCTGACCGAGGCCGGCATCGTCGCCGACTTCTCGATCAATAACCCGAAGGTCGTGGTCGGCCTGCTGATCGGCGGCATGATCCCCTACCTGTTCGGCGCTTTCGCCATGCAGGCGGTCGGTCGCGCCGCCGGCGCGGTGGTCGAGGAAGTCCGGCGCCAGTTCCGCGAAATCCCCGGCATCATGGAAGGCACCGGCAAGCCGCAGTACGACAAGGCCGTGGACCTACTGACCAAGTCGGCGATCCGCGAAATGATCGTGCCCTCGATGCTGCCGCTGGTGATCCCGGTGTTGGTCGGCAAGCTGCTTGGCGCCGCGGCGCTGGGCGGCCTGCTGATGGGCACGATCGTCACCGGCCTGTTCGTCGCCATTTCCATGTGCACCGGCGGTGGCGCCTGGGACAACGCCAAGAAGTACATCGAGGAAGGCCACCACGGCGGCAAGGGTTCCGAGGCGCACAAGGCCGCGGTCACCGGCGACACCGTCGGCGATCCCTACAAGGACACCGCCGGCCCGGCGATCAATCCGTTGATCAAGATCATCAACATCGTCGCGTTGTTGTTGATTCCGTTGCTGGCCTGATCGCAACGGTTCCGCAGAAAAGAAAACCCCGCTTCGGCGGGGTTTTTTTGTCACATCACATGGCGTCCTGGTTGCGCTTGAGCTGTCCCAGCAGATACAGGAGCACGTGGTGGACGTGCTCGCGCAGGTGTTCCCCAGCAGCTTGCGCTGCTTCCGGCGTGATGGAACTGATGTCCATTCGTTCGACCGCATGCGCCGCAGCCGCCACCTGCTTCAAGCCCAGGGCGAGCGAACCCGAGCGCAGGAAATGCGCCGCCTGACGAACGCGCTCCGGATTGCGTTCGCGCAGACCGACCTCGATGAACTGCAACTGCTTGGGGGCATCAGCAACGAAAATCCGGATCAACTCATTCATCAGGCCCGGCTGCTCGACGTCAAGCTCGAGCAACTGGGTCAGCGGTTCGGGCTCGTAGGTGGGCGGCGTGGGCATGGCTGGTTCTGTGGGAAGGGGCGGTGCAATGACGAATTTAGCGCGGTTTGCAGTCTATTGGCAGAGCTGTCCGGCAAAAACGGTGATCGAGTGATAGCTCGACCGGGCTGGGCTATGATCGCGGACCGATTTTAGGCCCCCAGTCATGCCCCTCGAATTCGTCCCGACCGGCCGCGACGTGCCGGACGAAATCAACGTCATCATCGAGATCCCCAAGGATGCCGAGCCGGTCAAGTACGAGGTCGACAAGGCCACGGGAGCCATTTTCGTCGACCGGATCCTGTCCACCCCGATGCGCTATCCCTGTAACTACGGCTACATCCCGCACACCCTGTGTGGCGATGGCGACCCAGTCGACGTACTGGTGATCCTACCCCTACCCCTGCTGCCCGGCTCGGTGATCCGCTGCCGCCCGGTCGGCATGCTGAAGATGGTCGACGAGGCCGGCGAAGACACCAAGCTGGTGGCAGTGCCGATCGACAAAGTCTTCTCCGGCTACTCGCACATCCAGGACATCGGCCAGGTCTCGACGCACTGGCTGGACCGGATCGGCCATTTCTTCGAGCACTACAAGGACCTTGAGAAAGGCAAGTGGGTCAAGCTCGATGGCTGGCAGGGCGTCGAATCAGCGCGCCAGGAAATCCTGGACTGCGTTGAGCGCTACAACGCCACGCCGGACAAGCCGCGCTTCTAGGCCCTCGCCCGGATAGAATGCGGACCTACGGCCTGATCCGCCTGGAGCGTTCGCGTGAAACTGGACATCCCCTTCCTGCAGTTGCCAGTGTCATTCGACGCAACAGTCCTGGCATCCGAGATCGAGGCATTGGGCGAATCCGCCTGGCGGCCGCACCCACTGGGCTATCCGGGCAATGATGCGCTGGCGCTGGTCAGCGTCGATGGCGATCCAGCCAGCGACGCGGTGCGCGGCCCGATGCGACCAACTCCCTATCTGCTCCGTTGCCCTTACCTGCTGCAGACGCTGCATGCTATCGGAGCTGTCTGGGGGCGTTCGCGACTGATGCGGCTCTCGGGGCAGGCGGAAGTCACGCCGCATGTCGACGTGAATTATTACTGGCGCGAGCATATGCGCGTCCACGTGCCCATCGTGACCCAGCCATCGGTGCGTTTCTACTGTGGCGACGCCGACATCCACATGGCCGCTGGCGAGTGCTGGATCTTCGATACCTGGCGGCTGCACCGCGTGCTCAACGATGCCGACCGGCCGCGTATCCACCTGGTCGCCGACACGGTCGGCGGCAACGGCTTCTGGCAGTTGCTGCGTCGCGCGCGCCCCTATGATCGCAGTTCGCCCCAATGGCAAGCGGAGCGGTTCCAGCCTTTGGCCGGCCCAGCGGCATTACCCGACTTCGAAACCAGCAACCTGCCCCTAGTCATGACGCCCTGGGAAATCCGCGACCACTTGGTCTTCCTGATCGAGGAAGGCGTCCCGGGCGCGGAGATGGACGCTTTCGCGCAACTGGTGACCCAGTTCATCCGGCTCTGGCATGCCCTCTGGGCCAAATATGGTGAAGCCCACGCGGGCTGGTTGGATTACAGCCAGCTGCGCGGGGACTTCGAAAAAAACCTGGCGAGATTTGAACCGCTGGTGCTGCGGAACGGTATCCCGCTGGTCAACGCCGTACGCGCCATCGTCCTGAAATGCCTGCTCTCGGAGCAGGTCTCGGGCCCGGACATCGAGCAACGTGATCGGCCGCGCAGTTAGCGCAGCAGCGATTCAACAGATTGCTGCAGCCACATGCGCCCGTCATCGGGGGGCAATGATCGCCCCCCAGGCATCGACTTCAATCGGCGCTGGCAAGCCCAGGCCTTGCAACTGCGGCAGAATCGCTGCCTTGTCGCCGACCAACACCAACACGCCGTGATCAAGGGCGATTGCCGTTCTCGCGCTGGCGTTCAGCGATGCGAGATCCTGCTTGGCAAGCACAGCAAGATCATCGCCAAGCGTTTCGAACGACGCACCGTTGCCGAGCAACTCCGTGGCGACAGCCACGACGCTGCTGTTGGCTGAGAACGTCTGGACAGCATCGATCCTTGTCGATTCACGGGCCTTGCCGGCCTCCGCTTCACTGACGTCGCCACCGCTGAAGCGCGCGAACTCGGCCAGGAATTGCTGTAGCGCCACGCCGGTGTTCCTGGTGGCGACGTTGGCCGAAGCCTTGAAGGTTCCCAGGGTTTTCCCGAGCGAAAATTGCGCACTGGCACCATAGGTATAGCCATGCTGTTCACGAAGATTCTGATTGAGGCGGGAGGTGAAACTGCCGCCAAGGATCGTGCCCAGCATGCCGAGCCGGACGCGCGACGGATCATCGAACCGGGGCGACGGCGCAGCAAACCGCACACTCGTCTGCGACGCATCGGGGCGGTTGACCAGATAGACGCGCAGTCCGCCGCCGGAGGTCGTTGCGTAGTGTGCAGGCGCTGGCGCCGGCACCACCCTGGTGCCGTTGGCTGTCCAGGTTCCGAATGCTTTTTCCAGCGCTGCCCTGGCTTCCGTCGCCGACAGATTTCCCGCTACCAGCACGGTGGCAAGGTCAGGGCGCAGCCATTGCGCCTGGGCCGCCTTGACGGTAGCGAGCGTGATCGCACCGACGCTCTCGCGGGTGCCGTAACTGGTCCATGCGTACGGATGCTCGGCACCGAACAAGGTACGTTGCACAACACGCCTGGCTACTTCGTCAGGATTTTCATCGGACTGGCTGATCTGATCGAGCGCCAGCCGCTTCAACCGTTCGTAATCCTCCGCCTGCATTCTTGGCACCCGCACAGCATCCGCCAACAGGCCCGCGCCTTCGGCAAAATGGCTCGACAGCACCGTCAGTTTGGCTTCCAGCGATTCGCGCCCCGCTGTCGTGCTGAACTGACCGCCGATGGCGGCGACAGCATCGCTGAACTGCAAGGTATCCAGATCGCCCGCACCCTCGTCGAGCATATCGGCGGTCAGCGAAGCGAGGCCAGCGTTGCGGGCATCTGAGACCAACGGTCCGCCCGGCTGGAACACGATGCTTACCGATGTCAGCGGCAGTGTGCTGGTCTGCCACAGTTCGACTGGCATGCCGTTGGTCAAAGTGAACCGTTCTGGCGCTGGCGGCACGAAGACGGTTTGCACCCCGTCGGCAGGCCGGACATCGCGCGGCCCTGATTCGCGATTGGGTTGTTCGGGCAAGACGCGATAGATGACACGCGCGTCCTGGGTGATCACCTTTCGGGCATTGGCCAGGACACCGGCCACGGTAGCGGTCCGATATCGATCGAGATCCCGGCGAAACGAATTCGGTTCGCCCCAATAGAATTCATACTGATTCAATGCGTAGGCTTTTCTTTCCACTTGCTGCAATTCCGACAGCCTCGACAGTTCGATCGCCGCGCGACGCTGTGCCAACTCGACTTCCGTCGGGCCGCTTTTCAAGATCCGCGCAAGTTCTTCGTCAACCACCGCCTCGACCCGGTCCAGATCGGCACCCGCACGCGCCTGGACGTCGATGCGGAACACCGCGCCCAAATAGCCGCTTTCGTTGTATGCGGCCACCGAGGCGGCCAGCGGCTCGTCGATCACCAGTCGCTTGTACAGCCGGCTGCTCTTGCCGTCGGCGAGCACTGCGGCCAGAAGATCGGATTCGGCATCGCCCGGCCCGAATGCTTTCGGTGCCATATAGGCGAATGAAATCTGCGGCAGCTGCACCTTGTCGTACATGACGCCACGCCGGACCCCGTCGAGCTTCACCGGTGGTACCGGGCGCCGTGGCGGCGCCACACCGCGTGGCAGTGTTCCAAAAAGTTTTGCGACCAGCGCCTTGATCTGCACCGGATCGAAATCGCCTGCCACTACCAGGCTGGCATTGTTCGGGGTGTAGTAGGTGGCAAAGAAATCCTTCACGTCGGTGACATTGGCGGCCTTCAAGTCCGCTTCTGTGCCGATCGCCGGGAAATGGTACGGGTGTTCGGGCGGATAGAGCAGGTACTGGATGGCGAGATTGGCGCGACCGTAGGGCCGGTTTTCGTAACTCTGGCGCAATTCGTTCAGCACCACCTCGCGCTGCAGGTCAACCTTGCCGGCATCCATGGCCCGTGCCAGATCCTCCAGGCGGTCAGCGTCCAGCCAAAGCAGTGTCGGCAACAAAGCGGCCGGTCCGGAGGAGTAGTAATCGGTCCGATCGGAGCTGGTCGTGGCATTGTTCGCGCCGCCGCCGGCTTCCATCAGGCGGTCAAAATCGCCGTTCGGCACTCGCAGTGTGCCCATGAACATCAGATGTTCGAACAGATGGGCAAAGCCGCTTCGCTGCAGCGGCTCGTCCTTGCTGCCGACCCGGTACCAGATGTTGATCGTCGCCACCGGCAGGCGGTGATCGACATTCAGGATAACGGTCATGCCATTGGCAAGGACGAATTTTTCAACCGGCACCTCCTGGGCACGGGCTGGCGTGGCCAAAGCGAAGGACAACGCCATGGCGCTGCAGTACAAGGCTAGACGCAGTGTCATCAAACACTCCAGGCAATGGGACCAGGACAAACCTCACGGTTCGACAGGGATGCAACTTAACGCATTCGGCCGCTTTGGTTTCGGGAAACCTGGCAGCGTTCACGCTCGTCGTCGAGCACGGCACGCCCGAGCGCCGCCAGGAACGGAATTCCAACCTCATCGTATTCGTATTTGTCGTCGTTGAAGATGCCGTCAGCGTTCACGCAAATCACCGCCGACAACAGGAATTCGGCGCCGCTGGCGTCGTCGCGCACGTATTCGGTGTCACCGAGATAGCCATAGGCCTGCCCGACCTTGCCGACCAAATGCAAGCCGGCCGGCTTGTTAGAGTGGCTGTCGCCGAAGATGAAGAAGCGCGCGTAGCCATCGTAATTTTCATCCGGGCCGTAGGCAGGATCGGCGCATTCGCGCGGAAGCATCGCCATGATCTTCAGCATCTCTTCGCGTATGGGCTCGGCGATCGCCCAGCGCCGTGATGGCGCGACCGCTTCTGGCAGCACCATCGCCAGCAACATGTGATGCAGGTCGGCCAGCGGCACGAAATTGCCATGGCTGAAATCGTGTGGCCCGGGCGTGATCCGGCCGTCGTCCTCCATCCAGCCGCGCCCCGCCAGCGCCTTGCCATAGGGGAACGCGCGGGTTTCGAACTGGCGTGCAGGCCAGGCAGCGAGTTGCGCGCCAGTCGCAGAAAGAACGTGCCCGGAGCGCGTGACTCCGCCATCACCGACTGGCACACCGATGCGATTGACCACGCGCGCGTCCGGATAACCCAGTTCCACCAAACGACGCTGTATTGCCTCCGGCCCGATGAAGTCGTAGAGACGGTTGTGCGGAATGTTTTCGCTGACGGTGAAGATCCGCCGCATGGTCCTGGCGACCACCTCGGACTCGGGTTCGGTAGCAGGCCATTCGCCGCTCAACGAGGGCGGATCAGGCGCCAACTGCACCTCCAGCCCCAGGCCACGGCGCGAAAGTTCCTCAGCGGCCACCAGCGCCATCGGCAGTTTGGTCATGCTCATCGCCGGGAACCAGCGCTGCGGCGCCCATCCGTATTGGTCGTGCGTCGTGACGAGGGCGGCGTCTGCATTGCGATGGATGCGACTCAGCAGGATCTGCACTTCATGCGTTGGGTCGTCAATGCAGGCGGCGAGCGCTGGCGGCATGCGCGCGAATACCCGACGCCAAGGCGTGCGATCACACGCAAAGGCGATTGAATTCCGGCGCGGCGCGACGCAACCGGCCAGCGCGGCCGCAGACATCGCACCGAGGAACGTGCGCCGGTCCATCATTCGACCCGGTAAACCTCGGCACCGGCGGCACGAAACTCGGCGGCTTTCTCAGCCATGCCCGCCTCGAGTGCGACGGTTTCTGCCACGCCGTGTGTCTCGGCGTATTCACGTACATCCTGGGTGATCTTCATCGAACAAAAATGCGGCCCGCACATCGAGCAGAAATGCGCAACCTTGTGCGCGTCCTTGGGCATCGTCTCATCGTGGTATTCGCGGGCGCGTTCGGGATCGAGGCCAAGGTTGAACTGGTCTTCCCAGCGGAATTCGAAACGCGCCTTAGACAGCGCGTTGTCGCGCGCCTGCGCGCCCGGATGGCCCTTGGCGAGGTCCGCCGCATGCGCGGCGATGCGATAGGCCATCAAGCCCTCGCGCACGTCGTTCTTGTTCGGCAAACCCAGATGTTCTTTCGGCGTGACATAGCAAAGCATCGCCGTGCCGAACCAGCCAATCATCGCCGCACCTATTGCGGACGTGATGTGATCGTAGCCCGGCGCGATGTCGGTGGTCAGCGGGCCGAGCGTGTAGAACGGCGCCTCGCCGCAGACGGCGAGTTGTTTGTCAATGTTTTCCTTGATCAGGTGCATCGGCACGTGGCCGGGGCCCTCGATCATGGTTTGCACGTCGTGCTTCCAGGCGATCTTGGTCAGTTCGCCCAGCGTTTCCAGTTCACCGAATTGCGCCGCGTCGTTGGCGTCGGCGATCGAACCCGGACGCAAGCCGTCGCCGAGCGAGAAGCTCACGTCGTAGGCCTTCATGATGTCGCAGATGTCTTCGAAATGAGTGTAGAGGAAATTTTCCTTGTGGTGGGCCAGGCACCACTTGGCCAGGATTGAGCCGCCGCGCGAGACGATGCCGGTGACGCGCTTCGCCGTCAGAGGAACGTAACGCAACAACACGCCGGCATGGATGGTGAAGTAATCCACGCCCTGCTCAGCCTGCTCGATGAGTGTGTCGCGGAAGATTTCCCAGGTCAACTCCTCGGCGCGGCCATCGACTTTTTCCAATGCTTGGTAAATCGGCACCGTACCGATCGGCACCGGCGAATTGCGCAGGATCCATTCGCGCGTTTCGTGGATGTTCTTGCCAGTGGAAAGATCCATCACCGTGTCGGCGCCCCAGCGGATCGACCACACGAGCTTCTCCACTTCCTCGGCGATGCCGGAAGACACCGCGCTGTTGCCGATATTGGCGTTGACCTTGGTCAGGAAATTACGGCCGATGATCATCGGCTCGATTTCCGGGTGGTTGATATTGGCCGGGATGATGGCGCGACCGCGCGCCACTTCGTCACGTACGAAATCGGGCGTGATGAATTTTTGGATGTTCGCGCCGAACGATTGCCCGGGATGTTGTTTGAGCAAATGCGCTTCGCCGATCGCCTCGATGCGCTGGTTCTCGCGGATGGCGATGTACTCCATCTCCGGTGTAACGATGCCACGGCGGGCGTAATGCATCTGCGAGACGTTCATGCCGGCCTTGGCGCGGCGCGGCAGCGGCCGATGACCGAAACGCACGGCATCGAGCCGGGCGTTGGACTCGCGGTTGCGACCGAATTCGGAACTGAGTGCGGCGAGCGGCTCGCTGTCGCCACGCTCGGCGATCCAGCGCGCGCGCAGTGCCGGCAGGCCGGCGGCGAGATCGATGTTCGCAGCGGAATCGGTGTAGGGACCGGATGTGTCGTAAACGCAGAACGGCGCGTTCGGCTCGGCCTTGCCGAACATTTTCGGCGTCTCGCTCAGGGCGATCTCACGCATCGGTACGCGCAGGTCGGCACGCGAGCCGAGCACGTGGATCTTGCTCGAACCCGGGATCGGCCGGGTCACCGATTCGGAAAGCTCTTGCGCCTGTAGGAGCAACTCGGAAGCTTGTGCGTTCATGCGTTCGTCCTCTATCGCTCTAACGAGCAGTGGGCGAAGCGGCGGCGCCGGAACAGGTGTGAGCCTGCTTCGAAGCTTCCCTACGGCGGCATGACCCGCATCAGGTACGAAGGGTCTGTCTCAGCCCGCATGGGCACCCCCGCTTCAACGCGCTATTTCAGCACGTCGGGCACGGCGATGCGAGCAATCAAGCATCGCGCACCGGATCATTGCCAAAGGCAGGGGGTGGGAGCCTGAACAACAACGACCCGGCGGCGAATTCTGGTTAAGCCAAATCGGTCAGTCCGGCGCCGGCAACCGGAACCAGGCGGCATAGAGCGCTGGCAGGAACAACAAGGTCAGCGCCGTGGCGACGATCAAGCCGCCCATGATCGCCACCGCCATCGGCCCGAAGAACACGCTGCGCGACAGCGGCACCATCGCGAGCACCGCGGCGAGTGCGGTCAGCACGATCGGTCGGAAGCGGCGGACGGTGGCGTCAACCACGGCCTGGATCGGTGAATGTCCGGCGGCGATGTCCTGATCGATCTGGTCAACCAGGATCACCGAATTGCGCATGATCATGCCCGACAGTGCAATTGTGCCGAGCATGGCAACAAAACCGAACGGTACCCGGAACACCAGCAGGAACAAGGTGACGCCGATCATGCCCAGCGGTGCGGTCAGCAGCACCATGAACGTGCGCCGGAAACTGCGCAGCTGGATCATCAACAAGGTCACCACCACGAACAGGAACAGCGGCACGCCGGCAGCCACCGACTGCGAGCCACGTCCGGAATCCTCGACCGTACCGCCCGTCTCCAGCAGGTAGCCGGCGGGAAGCGCCGCACGGATCGATACCAGTGTCGGCAGGATCGCCGCGGTCACCGATGGCGGCGTGACCGAGCCATAGACGTCGGCACGAACGGTTACGGTCGGCAGGCGATTGCGGTGCCAGATGATACCGTTCTCGTAACCGTAGGCCAGTGTTCCGATTTGCGACAACGGCACGCTGCGACCATTCGCCGTCGGCACCGCGAGGCTGCCCAGCAGGGTCAGTCGCTTGCGCTCGTCGAGTGGCCCACGCAGCAGGATCTCGATCAACTCGTTACCTTCGCGATACGTACTCACGTGACTGCCGGACAACGAACCGCGCAGGAACTGCGCCACCGACTCCGAACTCACGCCGAGCGCACGGGCGCGCTCCTGATCGATTTCAATGCGCACGACCTTGCTCGGCTCGTCCCAGTCGAGATTGACGTTGGCCACGTTGGGATTGGCGCGGACCTTGTCCGCCACCTGCCGGGCCAGCGCCAATACCTGTTCGATATGTTCGCCGGACACGCGGAACTGGATCGGAAAGCCTACCGGAGGCCCGTTTTCCAACCTGGCGACGCGCGCCTGCACATCGGGAAAGTCCTTGTCGAAGCGCTCGATCAACCAGCGGCGCAAGTGCTCCCGCGACTTGATGTCTTTGGCCAGCAGCACGAACTGGGCGAAGTTGGCCTGTGGCAATTTCTGGTCAAGAGGCAGGTAGAAACGCGGCGAACCGGTGCCCGCATAGACGACGTAATTTTCCAGTTCCTTACGCGTTTTTAGCAATGTTTCCAGACGTTTTACTGCGGCTTCGGTGGCATCAAGCGAGGAACCTTCCGCCAATTCCATGTCCACCATCAATTCGAGGCGGGTGGAATCCGGGAAGAATTGCTGCGGCACGAACCGGAACATCACCAGCGACAACACGAACGCTGCGACGGTAACGGTTATGACCGTCCAACGATGGCCAACGCACCACTCCACCCAGCGCCGGAAGCGCCGGTAAAATTTGCCGTTGTAGACATCGTGGTGTTCGCCGTTCGCTGCCAGCGGCGGCGGGTCGGGCAGCAGCTTATCGCCGAGATACGGAATGAAAACGACCGCCGCGATCCAGCTCAGCAGCAGCGCGATAGTCACCACCTGGAAGATCGAGCGGGTGTATTCGCCGGTGCCCGACTGGGCGGTGGCGATGGGCAGGAAACCGGCCGCCGTGATCAAGGTGCCGGTCAGCATCGGGAACGCCGTGCTGGTGTAGGCGAAGCTGGCGGCGCGCATCCGGTCAAAGCCCTGCTCCATCTTCACCGCCATCATCTCGACCGCGATGATCGCATCATCGACCAGCAAACCGAGTGACAGCACCAGTGCGCCCAGCGAAATCTTGTGCAGGCCGATATCGAAGTAGTACATCGCCGCGAAGGTCATCGCCAGCACCAGCGGAATCGACAGCGCGACTACGGTGCCGGCACGGCGGCCGAGCGAAAAGAAGCTCACCGCCAGCACAATCAGCACAGCCTCGCCGAGCGAACGAATGAACTCCGCCACCGAACGCTTCACCGCCGCCGGCTGGTTGGAAACACGTTCGAGCTTCATCCCCACGGGTAATCGGCTCTGTACCTGCTTGAACTCCTCGTCCAAGGCCGCGCCCAACTCGACGATGTTGCCGCCCGGCCGCATGGAAACACCGATGCCGATCGCGTTCTCGCCCAGAAAGCGCATGCGCGGCGCGGCCGGGTCGGTGAATCCGCGTTTGATTTCGGCGACATCGCCGAGCCGGAAGCTGCGGCCACTGGCACGAATGGGGAAATTGCGGATTTCCTCAACGCTCTTGAAGGCGCCGGACACGCGCAACTGGATACGATCGCTGCCGGTTTCGAAGAACGACGTCGGGGTGACCGCATTCTGCGCATCGATGGCTTCCTGCACCGTGGTGAGCGGAATGCCGAGCGTGGCCAGCTTGGTATTGGACAACTCGATCCAGATCTTTTCGTCCTGCAAACCGATCAGATCGACCTTGTTGACGTCCGGCACCCGGTGCAGCTCCAACTCCAGGCGCTCGGCGTAGTCCTTCATCGTGGCGTAGTCGAAACCTTCGCCGGTCAGCGCGTAGATGTTGCCGTAGACATCGCCGAATTCGTCGTTGAAAAACGGCCCGATCACACCCTCGGGCAGGGTCGGCTTGATGTCGGTGGTCTTCTTGCGGATCTGATAGAACAGGTCGGGCAGGTATTGCGAGAACAGCGAATCCTTGGCCACGAACATCACCAGCGATTCGCCGGGGCGCGAGTACGAGCGGATGAATTCGTACTTGCCGGTCTCCATCAATTTTTTCTCGACCCGATCAGTAACCTGTTCGGCCACTTCCTCGGCGGTCGCGCCCGGCCAAAGCGTGCGCACGACCATGATCTTGAAGGTGAATGGCGGGTCTTCGGATTGACCCAGATGCAGATAACTGAACACGCCGGCGATGGCCAGCACCAGCATCGCGTACAGCACCAGGCCGCGATTGCGCAGCGACCAGGCCGACAGGTTGAAGTTGGTCATCGTCGGCTCAGTTCGCAGCGCTGTTGGAGATAGCGGTTACATCGATGGCGCGATCGTTACGATCGATTGGATGTACGACCTGGCCTTCAAGCAGCAGATGTGCGCCGGCGGCGACCACCCAGTCACCCGGCTTGAGACCAGACCGGACGGGGACGCTGTCTTCACCATAGGCGCCAATGACAATGGGCGTAAGCCGCACGACATCCTGCGCCGACCGCTGTTCGCCCTCGCCGATGGTCTCGTGGCGCACCACCCAGACAGCGCTGCCGCTGCCTTTCTGGACCAGGGCCGCCAGTGGCACGGCCATGCCGTTGCCGCCGGCATCCTGGGCATAGACGCGGGCGCTCTGGCCGATATCCAGCGACACGCCGGGCGCCGCGAAGCTCACGCGCGCCGCGTACGTGCGGGTCAACGGGTCGGCGCCGGCGGCGAGTTCGCGAAGCTTTCCGGGAAACCGCTTGCCCGGGGCAGCCCACAACTCCACGACCAGATCGCGCCCCAACGAGAACTGACGAACCGATTGTTCCGGAAGACTGATGGCGACTTCGCGTTCGCCATCGATCGCCAGAACGAAGATGACCTGACCGGCCGCCACGACCTGCCCCGCCTCAGCCATGCGCTGGGTGATCAGGCCCGAGGCCGGGGCGCGCAAGACCGCGTATCCGGCCTGGTTGCCGTAGACCGAAGACTGTGCCCGCGCCTGCCGCAGTCGCGCATCGGCAGCCTGATAGGAGGCGAGCTTGGCATCGTAGAGCGAGCGGCTTACCAACTGACGGTCGATCAAATTCTTGTAGCGATCGATCTCGGCCTTGGCCAGGGCCAGGTCGGATTCGGCCGACGCCTGCTGGGCCCGCCAGGCCTCGGACTGCAGGCGCACGTCGGTGGCATCAAGCTCAGCGAGCACCTGCCCGGCCCGGACATGAGCACCGGCATCGACCAGTCGGCGGGCGATCTTGCCGCCGATCCGGAACGAAAGCGGAGGTTCTTCGCGGGCGTGAACCTCGCCAGCGAACGCTTCCAAGCCCGATAGACCGGGCGCCGCCTGCACCACCATCACTGATCGCGGAGTGTCGAGCTCCGGTTTTCCGCTGCAGGCTGCCAAGAGCAGCAACAAGGGAAGCATCACGGGGGTGAGATAACGCATGAGCAGTGCCTGAATAGTAAACCGATGGGTACACTATCATTACTAAACCCATTGGTGCAATAATTAGCCCATGAATTTTGTCTCGCCCAAAATCCCGGCTCCCGGACGTCCCAAAGACCTGGAAAAACGCGCCGCCATCCTGGACGCCGCCATGCGCCTGTTCCCGGCACGCGGCTACGACGGGGTCAGCATGGACACGATCGCCCAAGCCGCGGGCGTGTCCAAGCTCACCGTCTACAGTCATTTCGAAGACAAGGAATCGCTGTTTTGCGCCGCGATCGCGACCTGCTGCGAGCAATTGCTGCCGACCGAGACGTTCGAACCCCATCCCGACCTGCCCTTGCGCGACGCCCTGGTTTCGATCGGCCACGGCTTCATTGACCTGGTGATGGACGAACGTGCCGTCACCTTGCACCGCATGATGATTACCCAGGCCGGCCAGGACCAACGCCTGACCGAATTGTTCTTCGCTGCCGGCCCGCGGCGCACCCTCGATGCCATGGAGGCATTCCTTCGCCACGCCATCCAGGCCGGGCAGTTGCAGGTAGCCGAGCCGGCGCATGCCGCCGAGCACTTCTTCTGCCTGCTGAAGGGCGTCCGCCACTTGCGCGTGTTGGTCGGCATGTGCCCGCTACCCGACGCCGACGAGCGCCACTCGCACGTGGACGAGGTGGTGGACCTGTTTCTCCGTGCCTACGCAGTGGCCGTCCCATATTTGTGGCCGGCGCCATGACAGAGGTCGCGGTGACTTCCGGCACTGCGCTGGCCACCCCCGGGCGCGCGATCCTGACGCACCGTCGAAACTTGGCGCGAGCGTTACAATTACCGCTCCCGCACCATCCGGAATGACCTGACCATGTCGATGAACCTGGACCAAGCCCGACACGCGATGATCGAGCAGCAAGTGCGGCCATGGGAAGTGCTTGATCCGCGCGTGCTGGCAGCTTTGGCCGCCGTGCGACGCGAGGACTTCGTGCCCGCCGCTTGCCGCGAACTGGCATTCGCCGACCTGCCGCTGCCGATCGGGCACGGCGAGGTCCTGATGAAACCCGTGGTCGAAGGTCGCTTGTTACAGGCCTTGGCCTTGTCCGAGGGCGATGAAGTGCTTGAAATCGGCACCGGCACGGGTTACCTCACCGCCTGCCTGGCCTATCTGGGCCGGGAAGTACTGAGCATCGACCTGCACGAAGATTTCGCCGCCAGCGCCAGGCATCGCCTTGGCCTGGCCGGCATCACCAATGTACGCACGGAAACCGCCGACGCGTTTTCCTGGCAGCCGAGCCGCAAGTTCGATGCCATCGCGGTCACCGCCGCCGTCGCATCGGTACCGGAGCGTTTTGGCCAATGGCTCAAACCGGGTGGCAGGATGTTCGTAGTGCACGGCCTGTCTCCGGTGCAGGAAGCCTCCCTGTTCACCTGGCGTGGCAACACGCTGCATGGCGAAAGCCTGTTCGAAACCGATATCCCCTATTTGCGTGGCGCCGAGCCGGTCGCGCAGTTCACTCTCTGATCCTGGACATTCCCATGCCACTGCGCCTTCGCCCGTTGTCCCTTGCGCTGCTCCTGGCCGGCTTCACCGCCCAGGCGCATGCCACCGACCTGATCCAGGCTTACGACTTGGCCCGGCAAAACGATCCGCAGCTAGCCGCCTCCGAGGCGCAACGCAGCGCCCAGGGCGAGGGCGTGGTGCAATCGCGCGCTGCACTGCTGCCGCAGCTGACCGGCGACCTCAGCTACAACCGTAGCCAGAACCAGAGCCAAGGCTCGGAAGCTTTCGGATCGATCGTGCAGCCCCCGACCGTCACCAACAACGATTCGACCACCCACAGCTATGGCTTCAGCCTGCGCCAGAGTGTCTTCGACTACAGCAATTACTCCCGCCTGGGCGCAAGCAAGGCGCGGGCCCGGCAGTCCGACGCCGAATACGATGCCACCGCCAATGCCTTGATCGTGCGGGTCGCGGATGCCTATTTCAACGTCTTGACCGCGATCGAGACCTTGGCGTCTTCGCGTGCCGAAGAGCGCTCGGTTAAGCGCCAACTGGACCAAGCGGAAAAACGGCTGGAAGTCGGGCTTGCCCCGATCACCGACGTGCACGAAGCCCGCGCCCGTTACGACAGTGCCCGTGCCAACACCATCAGCACGGCCAACGCGCTTGACGATGCCTACGAAGCGCTTGCCGAAATCACTGGCCAGCCACTGGCCGGGCTGAAGGGCTTGGCGGCGGACTACCACCCGGAAAACAAGGACAGCCGCAATGTCGAGGACTGGGTCAACCTGGCTGTGCAGAGCAATCCCGCACTGAAGGCCTATTCGGAAGCTCTCGGCGCCGCTGAGAAAGATGTCGAGACCGCCCGCGCGGGACACTATCCGACGATTGCCGCAACCGCCTCCTGGCGAGACAACAACACCAGTGGCAGTAATGAAGTGTTGCTGCCTTCCGCCAGTTTTGCCAACTTCGACAATGGCAGCCGCGGCACCAGCATTGGCGTCAGCTTGTCGGTCCCGCTGTTCAGCGGTTTCGCGACCCAGTCACGATTGCGCCAGGCGCTATACCAGCGCGACGTAGTAGCCGACCAGTTCGAACAACAAAAACGGGCCATCACCCGCCAGACCCGTGGCGCTTACCGGTCGCTGGTAGCGGGACAGGCCGAAGTCGAAGCACGTCGCCAGGCGGTGGTTTCCGCCAAGGCTGCTTACGAAGCCGGCACTGCCGGGTTGGAAGTCGGCACACGCACCATCGTCGACGTACTGATCGCGCAGCAGCAATTATTCCAGGCCCAGCGCGAATTCGCAGTCGCCCGCCATGCCTACCTGGTCAATGTACTGAAGCTGCGCCAGGCCGCCGGAATAATCGTGCTGGCCGATTTGCAGGCAGTCAACGCTGCGCTTACCGTTGACGCCGACGCCGCGCTGGACAAAACCGACACCGAATAATTCAATCTGCGCCCGCCTCCGGCGGGCAGAGCCGATCCAGCCAGCCGAGCGTGCGTGCCAGGGCGCCGCGCTCGGCGGCGATCCTCGTCCGGCCGGCTTCGCCGCAGGCGCGAGCCTGCGACGGATCCGACCACCACGCCGCGATCGCTTCCGCCAGCGACTCGATATCCTGCACGCGCCGTACCGCGCCCGTTGCCAACAACAGCTCGGTGATCTCGAAGAAGTTGCCGGTGTGCGGACCAACCAGGGCCGGAATGCCCAGCGCCGCCGGTTCAAGCAGATTGTGCCCGCCAATCGGCTGCAAACTGCCGCCGACAAAAGCGACATCGGCTGCCGCGTAAAACGCCAGCAGTTCACCCAAGGTGTCGATTACGAACACGGCGGTCGCCGCAGACGGCAGACCATCGCTGCTCCGCCGTGTGACAGTGAATCCAGCGCGCCCGGCCTCATTGGCGACAACCTCGAAGCGCTCCGGGTGGCGCGGTGCCCAGAGCAACAATGCCTGCGGAAATTGCTTCTGCAATGCCTGGTGTGCGGCGAGCATGATCGCTTCTTCTTCCGGATGCGTACTGGCAGCGATCCACACCGGGCGCGCACCCCAGGTTTGCCGCCAACGCAACGCTTGTTCTGCGAGGCCATCGGGCAATTCAATGTCGTATTTCAGGTTGCCGGTAACTGACAACGTTTCAGGGCGCGCGCCGAGCCGGCGATAGCGTTCGGAATCGCCTTCGGATTGGGCGGCCACGCAGCGCACCCTGGCAAGCGCCCCACTGAGCAGTGGCCGGATCGGCCGATAGCTGCGTAGTGATTGCTCGGAAAGCCGGGCATTGACGATCGCCAACGGAATGTCGCGACGTCCGAGCTCAGCGTAGAGATTCGGCCAGATCTCGGTCTCCATCACCACTGCCAAGCACGGGCGGAAGTGGTCAAGGAAATGGCGCACTGCGCCCGGCATGTCGTAGGGCAGGTAGGCGTGCCGCACTTGGTCTGCCCATAGCGTCCTTGCCCTTGCCGAACCCGTCGGGGTGGTCGTGGTGACCAGGAACACACTGCCCGGATGCCGAAGTCGCAACGCCGCCAACAGTGGCGCAGCAGCGTTGACTTCTCCGACCGAGACCGCATGCAGCCACAGGCAGCCGACCGGCCCGGGTTCACGGTAGAGCGCGAAGCGTTCGCTCCAGCGATCGAGATAAGTCCGCAAGCGCAAGCCACGCCAGACCAGGTAAAACATCAAGAACGGCAGGCCCAGACGCGCGACCAGCGAATAGATACTGCGCCAGGCTCGTTGACCGAGAGTCTCATGCATGCGCGCAGGATAGCCGACCCCGCTAGAATCTGTCCGTGTCCGCCGCTCCCCCGCCACCACTTTCGCCCCGCCATTGGCCGTCCTGGTTCGGCATCGGCTTCGGTTGGACCTTGGCGCAATTACCTTGGGCCATTGCCCGCCGCGCCGGCGTGGTGCTTGGCTGGTTGATGCGCGAGTTGATGTTCGCTCGCAGGCGCGTCGCCGAACGCAACCTGGCACTGTGCTTTCCAGAACTCGACAACTGCCATCGCGAGCGATTGCTGCGCGCGCATTTTCGCTCGCTCGGAATCGGTGTGTTCGAATTCCTGCGGGCCTGGTGGGGGCGGTTGACACCGATGTCGTCGCAGTACCGGCTGCAAGGCATGGAACACCTCGTACGCGCCCGCGCTGCGGGTCGTGGCGTGATCCTGGTGTCACCGCATTTCACCACCCTGGAGATATGCGTACGCCTGCTGAACCAAAACGTCCCACTTGCAGGCATGTACCGCCCGCACGATTCGGCCGCGCTGGAATGGGCGGTCCGCCGCGCCCGCAGCCGTTATACGCAGGCCATGTTCGCCCGCGACGAGCTGCGCCCGGCGATCCGCCACCTCAGGTCCGGGGGTGTGTTGTGGTTCGCACCGGACCAGGAAACCCGCCGCGGCGAGAGCGTGTTCGTACCGTTCTTCGGGCAACCGGCGTGGAGCCTGACCTCGACCCACCAGCTGGCAAGACTGACCCAATCCGCAGTACTGCCACTGTTCCACCAGCGCCTCGACGATGGTTCCTACGAACTCGAGATCGGCGCGGCCCTGGAAGAATTCCCGAGCAAGGACGCCACCGCCGATACAGCGCGGGTGATCGCAACACTTGAGCAACTCATCCGGCGTTGCCCCGAGCAATACCTGTGGATCCACCAGCGCTTCAAGCGCCAACCCGATGACGGCGCCTCGCCGTATCAGTAGTAGGTGGGTTCGCCCGGCGGCCGGGTCTTGAAGCGCCGATGCACCCACAAGTACTGCTCCGGGTACTTGCGCACTTCCGTTTCCAGCTCACGCATGTAGATTGCCGCCGCAGTGGCGGCATCGCCTTCGCTCCAGTCGGGCCACCTGGGTTGGATGAACAAGCGATAACGTCCATCAGCAACGCGATGGAACCAGAACGGCATCATCTCGGCGCCGGCACGCCGAACCAATTCGGGCGTGCTGACCAAGGTCGCCGCAGCGATGCCGAAGAAGGGCACGAACTCGTTCTGGTAACTGAAGTCCTGGTCGGCCGAATAAACCACCACTTCGCCCGACTGCAGCGCCCGCAACAAGCCGCGAGTATCTTTCTTGGCAAGAGTCGCCCCGAAGACCCGGCTGCGGGCGCGCTCGAATTCGCGCTCGATGCACGGGTGATTGTGCCGGCGAACGACCGTCCGCACCGGCTGGCCCAAGGCCTCGGACAACAAACGGACCGCCAGTTCGGTGTGGGTGAAGTGGCCAGTGAACAAGAGCACACCCCGGCCGCGCGCCAAGGCCTCACGCAACCGGTCCAGGCCTTCGATGTCCGCCACTGCGAGCAGTTTTCGCGCTGGCGCGAACCAGGCACGCATCAATTCAAACATTCCCATCACGGTTTCGCGCTGGTTGGCGCGCAGCAGACGACGCCGTTCGTTTGCAGAAAGCCCGGGGAAACACAGATCGATATTGATGCGCGCAATTCGCCGGCGCCGTGCCAGCACCGGCCAAAGCAGGAACGACACCACGGACGCAGTCCACAACAGCACGCGTTGCGGCATACGCGCGAGCAGCCTGGACAACGCGACCACGGGCGGCAAGTACAGGCAGCGAGTCATCGCTGTTCCTTGCGACCCGCCTCCAGCACCTTCGCGTACTTGAGGAAGGCGTAATACGACTGGGTGCGGGCGGCGAAATAACCGGCCCAGCCATTGAGAAAATACAGTTTGACCACGTACAGACGGAAAAACATGAATGCCGGATACAGCACGATGCGCAGGGGCAGAAAGCGCGGCTGGCGCCGGCGCTTGCCCTCGACCATGCCGGTCGAATAGCGATTGACCTTGTCCACGCGCGCGGCAAGATCCGGCTCGCCGTAGTGGCGCATTCGCGCTTGCAGATCGCAAACCGGACCGCGCACGTTCGGTTCGGCGTGAACGGGTACGTCGTTCATGCCGCCGCAACTGCGACGGAACAAACGCAGTTGCCAGTTCGGCCGCGTCCGCGGATGCGGCCAGCGCCAGAACAACCAGTCCCGGCGCGGCAGCCGATAGCCTTCGGCACGCGGCGCAGTGAGCTCGGCTTGTATGAGGTCGCTTGCACCCGACTCCAGAAATTCGTCGGCGTCGAGCAACAACACCCAGTCGTGCGATGCCTTGTCGATGGCCGATTGTTTCTGCGGCCCGTAACCCTTGAATGGCTCAACGAACCAACGGGCGCGATGACGCGCTGCGATCTCGCCGGTGGCATCGCTGGAACCGGAATCAAGCACCAGGATTTCGTCGCAAAACGCCAGGCTCGACAGGCAGGCGTCGAGCGTGCCGGCGTTGTTGCAGGTAGTGACGACGGCGCTAATCGGTGGGCGCGGCATCGTCGTCCTGCGCGAATAATGTGCCGGCGAACAGCGCCAGCAATAGCAAAAACACGCCGCCCCAGAAGCTCGCGTAGAAAGCCAGATGGGTATTGAACGGAAACACCGTCACCACCAGCGCCTGCATCGGCACGGTCGCGCGTTGCCTCGATGCAGGCAGGGCCCAGCGCCACGCCCGCCGTGCCATGGCGACGCCAAGAAGCCAAAACAACAATCCAATCGCCCCAGTTTCGCTCAGCACTTCGAGCACAATCTGGTGTGCGAACAAACCGCCATGCTCACCCTTGCGCAGAAAAAAATCATCGGGAGCCGCGTACTGGTTGTAGACATCGCGAAAGCCGCGGATACCAACGCCGTTGACCGGGTGCGCGACAATCATGCCGAGCGCGGCATGCCAGATGCTCAGGCGGCCGGCCAGGGCCACGTCGAGCCCGGCACGGTCGCCATTGAGCGCGACCATGCTGCGATCGATGCGGCCTACGAACTGCGCCGAAAAACTCATTGCCAACACCGACGCCAGAATTGCACCGCCCGCCAGCGAAAGCAGCAAACGCCGGCGACCGAAGCGATGCCATCCTGCCAACACGATCACCAGGGCGAAGACCAGCCATGACGCGCGCGAGCCAGCCAGCAGAATAACCATGCCGAACAGCACGGCCGCGAGCGCCCAACCCAGGCCCCGCCAGCGGCGGTCGGCTTCGGCCAGTGCGAACGACAACAGGCTGGCCAACACCGGGCCCAGCTTCTGGTTGTCAGCGCCGAAAATCCCGGTCAGTCGATCCGAGACATTGGCCCCGCCCAGACTCCAGCCTGTCAGCGCCTGCACGCAGGCATCAACCGACCACACTCCGGCAAGCACAGCAATGCCGACCAGGACCAACCGGCGGTCGCGCCGATGCGCAACCGCCATCGCCGCCAACCACAGGAATGGCAAGTAGCGCAGGTCAAAGAGGACTTTCCGCCAAGAACGCGCCGGGTCGACAGTATCGAACGCAGAAAATAATTCCGGCAGCCAGTAACACAGGAACAACACCGTGATCAGCGCCCAGGCTTCCCGGCTCAGCAGGGCGGTGCCATTGCGAAAACGTGTGCGCGTCAGGATCACCAGGCTGGCGAGCGCTCCCAGGCTGAGCACCGCTTCGGCCGGGCCGACCATGGGCCAGAGGGCCACGAACGCCAGCACGACGTACGGCGTCCAGGCGAATGACCGGTTGCCTGCTTTGCTACTTTCGGTTGCGCGGATGTCAGCCAGCAAGGGATTCGTACACCTTCAGTGTCTGCGCCTGCATTGCCGCCAATGATGGCAGAACGGCCGCAGTCACCGGCAACCGGCCGGCAACCGCCGCCAGCGTGACGGCAACCAGCGCCGCAGTATCGTCTTTGGTCACCGCACCCGGCGGGAAATAGCGTGCCAACAATTCACCGACACCGCCCTGCGTCCAACCGACGATCGGGCGTCGAGCCGCCAGCGCTTCAAGCACGGTGCGACCAAACGCTTCGGGTTTGCGCGAGAGTTGCAGCACCACCTCCGAGACGGCGTAGACACGCACCATGTCCGATTCCGCCGCGGTGATCGCGAGGTATTCGGCGACGCCACACCTCTTGGCCAAGACTTCGAGTTCGGCAATGTAGTTCTCACGGCCGGCTTCTCGCGCGCCGGGCATCCAGAGACAGGCGGGCACACCCTTTGCCCGGATGGCCGCGAGTAATTCGATCGCTTCGGCGTGGCCCTTCAGGCGCGTGCCGCGCCCGGGCAACAACAGCAAGGGCCCCGAGGCCAACGCGGGATATTGCGCCGCCAGTTGTTGGCGCCATTCCGGGATCTGTTGCGGGTCGGCCACAAAATTCGACGGCTCGATACCGCGCTCGATCACCACCAGCCGATCCGGATCCGTGCCTGGCCACTGCGCAAGCAGATGTTCTCGCACAGTCGATGACACGCAGATCACGCGCTCGCCGCGCGCCATGATTCCCGAATAGCGCCCCGGCGAATACAGCCCGTGCGCGGTGGTCATGAATTTCGGTGCCGAATGCGAACGCAGTGCCAGCCACGCCAGCCACGCCGGCAGGCGGGAACGGGCATGGACGATATCCGGCCGCAGTTCATCAAACAAACGCCGCAGCGTACGCACGTGGCGCAAGGTCATCAGCGACTTGCGGCCGATGTCGAGCGCGATATGTTCTGCGCCGGCCGCTTGCAAGGCCGACACCCACCCGCCACCCGCCGAGATCACCACGGCCCGATGTCCGGCACGAGTGAGGGCTTGGGCAATCTCGACGGTAGAACGCTCGACGCCGCCGTTCTCCAGCGCCGGCAGCAGTTGCAGAACCATCAGGCGGCGCATGTTTGCGCGCTGCTCAGTCCTTGAGCACGAACAATGCCCCGCAATACGGGCACTTGGCTGAGCCGGTCGTCTCGATCGGCAAGTAAACGCGCGGATGCGAGTTCCAGGTCGCCATCGCCGGAGTCGGGCAACTCAGCGGCAATTCCGCAAGAGACACCTCATAACGCCGTTCGGTATTGGCGGGCAGCAACGGGGCAGTGGGCATGGGGGCGTTCCAGGGACCGGAACGCCATTTTAGCGCCTACCGCCGCGCCGCGCTCAGTTCGCCTTGGCCTGCTGCGCTTCCAGGGTGATGCGCAAGGCCACTTCGTCGCTGCCAACCGGAATGAAATTACCCACGCCGAAATCGGAGCGCTTGATCGTGGCGCTGGCATCGAGGCCGACCGCCGGCACTTTCTTCATCGGATGCACGCCGATCTGGTTGATGGTCACCTGTAGCACCACGGGTTTGGTCACGCCATGGATGGTCAGATCACCGGCAACACTGAGATGGTTCTTGTCGGTGCTGGTGACTTTTGTACTCTTGAAGTGCGCGCTGGGAAATTTGCCGACGTCGAAAAAATCGGCGCTGCGCATGTGGTCGTCCAGCCCGGTCACGCCAGTGCTGAGGCTCGAAAGCGGGATATCGACATCAATGCTCGACTTCACCGGCGCGACAGGATCGAATGCGAAATGGCCGCTGGCTTCGTTCAAACGACCGGTGATATGCGAAAAACCCATATGCGTGTAAGTGAATAACACTTGGGTGTGGCGGGCGTCGATGGTGTAGTCCGCCGCGAGCGCGGCATCGGCGAAGGTCAGGGCAAGCAAGGCGGCAAGCAAGTGGCGCTTCATCGGAATTTCCTGTGCGGGTGGATTTAAAGGATTTGGCAGGCGTCGTCGAAGGTCAGGCGCGGCGAACGCGGGAACAATTTGCTGGCATCGCCATAGCCGAGATTGATCAGGAAATTCGAGCGGATGCGGGTGCCGGCGAAGAATGCCGCGTCGACCATGGCGTTGTTGAAGCCCGACATCGGCCCGCAATCCAATCCGAGCGAACGCGCGGCCAACATCAGGTAGGCGCCCTGCAAGCTGCCATTGCGTAAACAGATCGTGGTGAGCTCGGTCTCGGATTTTGTGTCGAACCAGCCCTTGGCGGCAAGGTTATGCGGGAACAGTTGCGACAGCTTCTCGTAGAAGGCCAGGTCGTAGGCGACGATCACGACCACCGGCGCGGCCATGGTCTTGGCGTAGTTGCCCTCATCCAGCGCCGGACCGAGCTTGGCCTTGGCTTCAGGCGATTTCACGAACACGAATCGCGCTGGACAGGTGTTGCTGGTGGTCGGGCCGAACTTGAGCAACTCATAGAGCGCATGCAATTGATCGTCGCCAATCGGCTGGTCCAGCCAGACGTTGTGGGTGCGTGCCGTGCGGAAAAGTTGGTCGAGCGCGACGTCGTTCAAGGGGGTGGCCATCTTGGTTCCTGATGTTGCAAGGCACCAGTGTAACGGTCGGGGCCGGCAACAACAGGTGAACCGTCGAAACGGTTCGTCGCCAACACGCAACAGCCGCCCTCCTCCTGCTAAGCTCGCCGCGCCATGAACTCCGACGGCCATGCCACTTGGGTACTGCACGACGGCCACGCCGGCAATCGCCGCCAGGCCGTGGCCCTTGCCGATGCATTGGGCCTTGCCTGGCGCGAATGCGTCCTGCAGCCGCGCCTGCCGGCGCGCTGGTTCGCGCCACGGCGGCTGGCGGGAGCAGCGGCCAGTTTCGGCAGCGATTTCGCCATCGCGCTGCATGCACGAACGCCCACGCTCGTCATCGGCTGCGGTCGCCAGGCGGCGTTGGCCACGCGCTTTGCCCATGATGCCGGTGCGCAAGCCGTGCAAATCCTTGATCCGCGAATCTCCACTCATCATTGGGATCTGGTCATCGCTCCAGAACACGACGGCCTGGCCGGCGATAACGTGATCACGCTTGCTGGCAGCCTGCATCCGGTCGATGCCAAGTGGTTGCAACGCGCGCGCGACCAGTTTCCTGCGCTCGGGTTGCTACCCGGCCCACGAACCGCTGTGTTGCTCGGTGGGCCAACCCGCGCCGTGCGCTTCGACCGCAGCGCTTTCGAAGTCATGATGACCAAGCTCGAATACTGGCTGGCGCGCGAAGGCGGTAGTCTGTTGATCTGCGGCTCGCGCCGCACGCCACCGGAAGTGCGCGCGCTGACACGCGAACGCTATAGCGCCGGCCCCGGAATCGTCTGGATGGATGCGACCGATGGCGAGAATCCATATCCCGGCGTACTTGCCTGGGCCGACCGCATCGTGGTCTCGCCCGATTCGGTGAACATGATCTCCGAAGCCTGCGCGACGTCGGTTCCCGTTTACGTCGCCGAGCCCGGGCGCGCCACTGGGCGCGTGCGCGGTTTCCTGGACGACCTGCTGCGGCGCAGCCGCGTCCGCGCGCAGGAACACGAACCGAAAGCGTTCATGGGCGAACCCTTGATCGAAGCCGCGCGCGTCACCAGCGTGGTTCGCGAGCGGCTCAGCCGGCGCTGAAATCCAAAGACTGACTACGGCACGCTTCGCCGATCAGCGCACGTGCCTGCTCGATCGCTTCGTCTTGCGGGCACAGGCGCGGGCGCCGGTCGAGGGTGCAATCCAGGCCGCGCGCCAGCAGCGTCGCATGCGCGACCAGCAAGGCCTCACCTTGTTGGCCAGATAGCACACCGGCGGCGACAAGACGATCAATCAGCTCGGGCGTTCGCGTTGTTTCGCCCAGTGCTGGCCGGGTAGCGGCGTGACCGAGCACACCGGCCTGGAGCAGGAATTCCAGATCCACCAGGCCGCCTTCGCCTTGCTTGAGATCGAAGCGCGTGGCATTGCTGCGATCCAGTTCGCCGCGCATGCGCCGACGCATCGCGATGACTTCGCTGGCAAGTACATGGGCATCGCGCGGTCGTTGCAGAATTTCCCGGCGAATCTGTTCGAAGCCCGCGCAGACGCGGGCATCGCCGGCACAGGCGCGGGCGCGCACCAGTGCCTGCTGCTCCCAGGTCCAAGCGCGATGACGCTGGTAATCGGCGAAGCTGTCGAGGCTCGAAACCAGCAGGCCCTTGGCACCGTCGGGGCGTAAACGCACGTCCACTTCATAGAGGCGGCCGGCAGCAGTGACCGTACCGAGCAGGCTCACCAGTTTTTGCGCCAGCCGGGCGAAATAGCGTCCGGCATCCAGGGGTCGCGAACCATCGGACGCCGACTCGCCACGCGCATCGTGCAGGAAGACCAAATCGAGATCTGAACCGAAGCCAAGCTCATCGCCACCGAGGCTGCCGTAACCGATCACCGCGAAGCCAACTCCCGGCACGTCGCCATGCATCGTGCGCATCTCGGCGGTCGCCAAAACCAAAGCCGCTGCCAGCGATGTTTCGGCCAGAATCGCCAATTGCGCAGCGCTCTTAGTTGCCGGCTGCCGTTGCGCCAACGTCGCCAAGGCAATTCGGAACGACAAGCTCTGTCGTTGTTCGTTGAGCGCCAACAGTGCCGCTTCGGTGTCATCGTCCGGTAACGACGCCAAAAACCGCGTCATCTGCTCACGTATCGTCGCAGCATCGGGCAACGGACCGGCGGCGCGCGTATCGAGCAGTTCATCGAGCAACAACGGATGCGCAGCCAATCGCTCGGACATCAATGCACTGCGCGCGGTAACGTCGACCAGGCGATTGAGCGCCGCCGGTTGCTCTTCCAGCAAGGCGAGATAACTGGCACGCCGGGTGATCGCCTGCATCAGGCTCAGCCCCCGCGACAGCGCCGCATCCGGCGCCGAACTGTGGCCCGCCGCTTCGATCAGAGCCGGCAATACATGATCGAGCCGTAGCCGCGCACGCTCGGATAAGGCATGAACGGCCGGCGAGCGGGCGAAGTCGCGCAGGCGGACATGGTGCGCGTCGGCATCAACAAACCCGGCCTCGGCCAACACAACGGCGTCGCCCTGGTCAGGCAAGCCACGCCAGTATTGCGCGAGCACAGTTGGCATGGCGTGCCGACGCCGGGCCTGGAGCAAACCTTCGAAGGCCTCGCTGACCTGTGCGCGATGGCGATCGAGTTCACCGCGCAAGGCATCGCCATCCACGAAATCCAGGGCTCGGGCGATGCGCTCGCGCAACCAGGGATTTTCGGGCAGCGAATGCGTTTGCTGATCGGCCAGCATTTGCACACGATTCTCGATTCGCCGCAAAAAACGATACGCCTGCGCCAGGGCTTGCGCCGTCGTCAGCGGTAAATGGCCGGCTTCGGCAAGCGCAGCCAAGGCCGGCAGCAAGGCGCGTTGCCGCAACGCGGGTTCGCGGCCGGCACGAATCAACTGCAAGGCCTGCACCAGGAATTCTATTTCGCGAATGCCACCTGGGCCGAGCTTGAGGTGATCGGCGAGCTCGCGTTTTTGCACTTCGGCATCGACCATCGCTTTCATTTCGCGCAGGCCGTCGAGCGCGGTGTAGTCGAGATAGCGGCGATAGACGAAGGGCAGCAAGGTCTCCAGCAGGCGTTCGCCGGCCGCGAGATCGCCAGCCACCGGACGCGCCTTGACCCAGGCGTAGCGTTCCCAATCACGGCCCTCGCGCTGGTAGTACTGCTCCATCGCCGAGAAACTGAGTGCGATCCGCCCGGATGCGCCGAACGGCCGCAGGCGCAAATCGACGCGATGGCAAAAACCATCGGCAGTCACTTCGCCCAGCAATTGCGCGAGCCGCTGGCCGGCACGCGTGAACCAGGCATCGGCATCAAGCGGGCGCGCGCCATCGCTGTGGCCATGACCGGTGAAGGCATAGACCAGATCGACATCCGAGGAAAAATTGAGCTCGCCGCCGCCGAGTTTTCCAAGCGCAAACACCACCATGGTCTGTTCGCACCCATCGGCATCGCGCACCACGCCATGGCGCTCGCGCATGGCATGGAACACCGCCGTCAGCGCCGCCTGCAAGGCTTGCTCGGCAATCCAGCTACTGCCGGCAAGCGTGGCCTCGACTGCGTCCAGGCTTTGCACATCGCGCCAGATCAAACGGGTCGATTCGGCCGCACGCCAGTGCCGCAACAGGCCCGGCCAGTCGCTCTCACGTTCCGGCGCCAGCTCGGGCAGCGGTAATGCCGGGCCATCCAGCGTCGCCAATAGCGCCGGCTGGCGAACCAGGGTATCGAGGGCAAAGTCGCTGGCCAGGATCAGGCGTGCGAGGCGTTCGTGCTGGGCGGCGTCTTGCGGAACAGCCGCGCGCTTTAGTCGCGCGAAAGCCCTCGCCAGCAAACTGGCTTGCAGTTCGTCGAAGGTCGCGGTCACCACGCGATCCTGGCACAGCGGCTTGCCGACTGCGGAAAAAGAAAGCCCGCAGCGCCATGCGGCGGCGGCGGGCTTTGCGGTCCCTCCCCCGGGTCGCAGGCTGCATCCTCTCGCAGCGAGCGGCAAGGTGCACGTTGCAACGCAGCAATCACAGCAGCAGCCAGGTCACCATGGAGAGAAAACTACCCATGCTGCAGACATCGGTGATCGTGGTCAGGAAAATGCTCGATGCTGTCGCCGGGTCGGCACCAAATCGGCGCAGCACCAGCGGAATCGTTGTGCCGGCAATCCCGGCAATCATGCAGCTGACCGACATCGCGACCATGGTGATAATCCCGAGGTAGATCGGCGAGCCGTTTTCCGGATGCCGGCCGGCGACGATGAACATCGCGATACCTGCCAACACGCCGGTCACCATGCCATTTAGCAATCCCAGCGTCGCCTCCTTGGCGATCAGGGCAGCGATCCGTGTTCCGCGCAACTCGCCCAAGGTCATGCCACGCAACACCACCGCCAGCGACTGGCAGCCAAGGTTGCCGCTCTGTCCGCCGAGCACTGGCAGGAACATGGCCAGCACCACGATCTTGTCGATGGTGCCCTGGAAGATGCCCACCACCGCCGCCGTGATGAATACCGTCAACAAATTGATCTGCAGCCACGGGTGGCGGAACTTGAAACTGCGCATCAGCGGCGTTGCCAGGCGCTCTTCTTTCTCGACGCCGACCATGGAGCCGGCCTGCGCGGAAATTTCGAACGCCTGTTGCTCGAACAGAGTCTGGCCACGGACCTGGCCGACCAGGGTGCCATCAGCCTCGCAGACCGGATACACCGGATAGTGCCGGGTAACGACCTCGCGCATCGCCTGGACGAGGGTCGTTTCCGGTTCCAGGAAAAATGGCGAGGGCAGCATCACCTGATCGAGCGTCTGGGTGCGCTCGGCATAGAGCAATTCGCGGAATGCGACCACGCCGATCAGGTGATTGCCCGCATCGACCACGAACAGATAGGTGACCATCCGCTTGCGAATCGTTTCTCGGAGGATGTCCACCGCCGTCGCCACGCTTGTGCCGCTGCGAAATACTGCCGGCGGATCTTCGAGCAAGCGGCCGACGCTGCCTTCGGGGTAACGCAGGGAGTCCATCCAGTCAGTGCCCGCCGGGGCGGCGGCAAGGATTCGCTCACGCGCTTCCTCCGACAAGGCCGAAAGTATGGTGATCGCCCGCGCCGGCGGAAGCCCCGCAAGCAACGCAGCCACTTCGACCGGATCGCGCAGGTCCAGGCGCTCGACCGCTGTCTGCGTATCGAGTCTGGAGACCTGGTTCAGTAACGGATTGACTTCCTGCGGCAAGGCACACCCTCCAACGCGAGCACCCGGCTTCGCGATTGCCTAATAGGGTAACGGAAAGCGATGCGGCGAGGGGCCGGCTGGCAGGCACTTATTCGCCCGGTAGCGCTTCCCCGGCCGTCCACCCCGCTGACCGCAGGTCGTCAAGAAAGGCTGCAACTTCCACGCGCGCCTTGGCCGCATGCACCGGCAGTACCAGCACTTCGCCTGCATGAATCAGCCGCAGCGCTTCGCGTGCAGCCTCGGCCTCGCCCAGGCGCTGCGGCAAATCGAGATCGGCGAAACCGCGTTGGCGCAATTCGTTCTTCAGGATTTCCGCGACCTCGCCCGGTGCGCGCCCGCGCAGGTAGCCATCGATGTCCTTGAGCACCACGAAACGCGGGGCGAAGTCGGCGGCGACAGCGGCCAGATCGCGAATTTCCGCATTCCCCCGATTGCCCGCCTGGCCCAGCAGCAAACCCAGGCGCGCGCCATTCGCGAGGGTGGCGGCAATGGTGAGCAAGCCGCGCAAGCCATCGGGGTTATGCGCGTAGTCCATGAGCACCTTCACGTCAGCAAACGTCCAGCGCTGCAAGCGCCCGGGATTGTCGGCGGGATCGTTGCCGAATTCCGCCAGCACGCGGCGAATTGTTTCGACGGTAACGCCCAGGCAAACCGCCGCCAGTACCGCCGCAGCGATGTTGGCGATGTTGTAGCCGGCGTGACCTTCGGCCGTGAGCGGCATCGCCACGACATCACCCAGATCGTGTTGCATCCCGGTGACCGACAGCATCAGGCGCCCATTGCCGACACCGCTGGTCATGCCATCTCGCGTGCGATGTGCGCTCAGGGTCGGATGCGCATCGTTCAATGCGAACCATGCCAGCCGCTTGCCGCATGTCATCGCCTTGGCGCGCAACAGAACATCATCGGCATTGACCACGAGCACGCCTTCGGAAACCAGCGCGCGTGCCATCGTCAACTTGGTATCGGCCAAGTCATCGAGGTCGTGGATGCCGTATTCGCCGTAGTGGTCGGCGCTGATATTGGTCACCACCGCGACATCGGCGCGCTCAACCGCCAGTCCGCGGCGCAGGATGCCGCCGCGCGCGGTTTCCAATACTGCGGCCGCCACGTCCGGATGGCGCAACACCGTGCGCGCACCGGCCGGCCCGGAATAATCGCCGGAGACCAGCGCCCGACCTTCGAAGAACACGCCGTCGGTGCACGAATGCGCGCAGCGCAGCCCGTGTGCGCGAAGCAATGCAGCGAGCAAGCGCACGGTGGTGGTCTTGCCGTTGGAACCGGTGACCAAAGCAGTGGGTATGCCATGCAGTTCCGGCCAGGGCACATCGGCAATCGCCGGCAACCTCTCACGTGGCCAAGTGCGGCCGCCCTCACCCAATCCGAGCGTGAGTCGATCATCATCGAGCAAGGTCGGAAGCCCGCGATCTTTTGCTGTAGCGAGCAGGGTGACGAGATCGGGCCGGGCTTCCGCCGCCGCGAACAAGCGCAGCGTTTGGAAGGCGCTGGCTTCGTCCCAACTCGCCGCAAATCCGGGCGCATGGCATTCAGCGACATCGACCGTGGCCAGCCAGGCCCATTCGTTGAGTTCGGTCGCGCAAAACAATTGGTCGACCGGCGCGGCGAACGCCAGAGTCGCGCCGCCCGGATGCGGACGAACGACGATGGCCAGCTCCGGCCAAGCAAGAATGCGTCTTCCCTGTGCGATGCGCTCGCACCAACGCGCATGCAAAGCCGCGTCGTCGGCGCCGGGACCGATAACCTCCAGCACTACGCCGGTCTCGGCGAAGTACAGATTGGGTCCGGTCAGGCGGCGCGAATCCTCAAACGGCAGCAGCGGCAGCGCGCTCAGTCGTCCTGCTCCCGCGACAGCGTGATGCCGCGCTCATCGCGCACCACGCCTTCCCATTGCAACGCGGTGAAGGCCATTTCGGCCGCTGGCGACACTTCGATCACCGCCGCCGCCGAGGGCGCCGGCTTGGCCACCTGCTCGGGCGCGCCTTCGGGACGGAACTTGATCACCTGCTTCCACGAGCGCGTCAACGAATCGGCGAAGATCAGCACGAGATCGCCTGGCTGGCCCATCCGCAGACCGGCTTCAATCGCCTCCTGTTCGTCGGGAATGATCGAGATGATTTCACTGGCAACGCCGTGTTCGCGCAAAGTCGCCGCGATCAGTTTGGGCACTTCGTCGCCGGCGCGGCCGCGCAGGTCGTCGTCGCGCCGGGCGATGTAGTGGTCGAAGCGACCAGCGACCGCCTTGGCGATGTCGCGCAGGTCCTCGTCGCGGCGATCGCCGGGACCGGCGATCACCACGATGCGCCGGCCTGGCACGTCCAGGCGCTGTGCGAGGTCGGCCATCACGCCGACTGCGTGCGCGTTGTGGCCGTAGTCGAACAGCACCTTGAACGGATGCTCGTCGTACACGTTCATCCGGCCCGGCGCCTGGAAGAAGGTGCTGTCGAAGGTGCGCAGGCCCTGGCGGATCGCATCGAGTTTTATGCCATGGGAGAAAGCGATCGCAGCGGCGAACATCGCGTTCTGCACGTTGTGCAGGGCGCGGCCTTCCAGCGTCGCCGGAATCAAGTGGGTCCACAGCAGCGGAATATGGCTGCCCTTGTCGTAGAGCGTGATCATCTGGCCGTTGACGCCGGCCTCGAGCGCGCAGGCGCGGCCGCCAGCGCGGATATGCTCGCGTACCAAGCCGTGCTGTGGATTCAAGGTGACGTAACAGATCACCTTGGCGTCGGTGTAGCCGGACATTTTCAGCACGTTCGGATCGTCGGCGTTGAGCACGGCGCAATCGGTCGCGACCTCGACGACAATCCGCTTGATCTCGGCCAGCTGCTCGAGCGTGTCCACGCCCTTCATGCCCAGGTGATCGGATTGCACGTTGAGCACGGCACCGACGTCGACCTTGCTCACGCCCATGCCGGCGCGGATCAGGCCGCCGCGCGCGGTTTCCAGCACGGCGAAGTCAATCTGCGGATCGGCCAGCACCATCCGCGCCGAGACCGGGCCGGTCATGTCGCCTTCGACCGTGCGCTGGCCGTCGATGTAGACGCCGTCGGTGGTGGTCAGGCCCGGCGTATAGCCAGCCATCTTGACGATATGCGCAAGCATGCGCGCGGTGGTGGTCTTGCCGTTGGTGCCGGTGATTGCCGAGATCGGCACGCGCGTTGATGTGCCATGCGGAAACAGCATGTCGATCACCGGGCCGGCGACGTCGCGCGGCGTGCCTTCGCTGGGCGCCACATGCATGCGGAAACCGGGCGCGGCATTGACCTCGCAGATGCCGCCGCCGATCGCCTTGTAGCTATCAGCAATGTTGGTGGAAAGAAAATCGACGCCGCCAACATCCAGGCCGATCGCCTTGATCGCGCGCACCGCCATGTCGCGGTTGTCGGGATGGATGACGTCGGTGACATCGGTGGCAGTACCGCCGGTCGACAGGTTCGCGGTCGAACGCAGATAAATCGCGCGACCGGCTTCGGGCACGCTGTCGGCAGTGACTTCGGCGCGCGCCATCATCATTTGTGCCTGCGCGTCGAGTTCGAGCCGGGTCAGCACTTTCTCGTGGCCGACGCCACGGCGCGGATCCTGGTTCACGATCTCGACCAATTGAGTGATCGTATGCACGCCGTCGCCGACCACGTGGCCGGGTGTGCGCCGGGTCGCTGCGACCAGCTCGCCATTGACCACCAGCAAACGATGATCATCGCCTTCGAGGAAGGTCTCGACAATCACCGAACGCGAAATTTCCTTGGCCTTGACGAAGCCGGCGATCACTTCTTCCGCGTTGGTCAGGCGAATCGAAATGCCGCGGCCGTGGTTGCCGTTGTAGGGTTTGGTCACCACTGGGTAACCGATGCGGCGCGCCGCGCGCACCGCCTGCGATTCGCTCTGCACCAGTTCCTGGCGCGGCACGGGCAAGCCGAGCGTGCCGAGGATCTTGTTGGTTTCTTCCTTGTCGCTGGCGAGCTCCACCGCGATATGCGGCGTCTTGCCGGTGACGGTGGCCTGGATGCGCTGCTGGAAACGACCGTGGCCAAGCTGCACCAGCGATTGCTCGTTGAGCCGCAACCACGGAATGTTGCGTTCCTCGGCGGCCTTGACCAACGAGGCGGTCGAAGGCCCAAGCGCGCGCCGTTGCGCGTAGCGGATGAACTGGTCACGCGCCTCCGGCCAATGCCAATCCGAAGGCACGCTGTCGGCCGGTTGTAATTCCGTCGGCAACAACGAGCACAACAGGCGCAGGGCCAGTTCGCCAGCAGCGATGCCTTCTTCACGCTGCGCGTATTCGTAGACCACCGAGTACACGCCGGGGCGGTCGTCGATGCTGCGGGTCTTGCCGAAGGTGACGTCCTCACCCGCGACGTTCTGCAATTCGATCGCCACGTGCTCGAGCACGTGGCCCAGCCAGGTGCCCTCGCCTTCCTTCATGCGCCGGATCAGGCCGCCGGGTTCGCGGTAGGAGCAGCCGTGATCGGCCAGCCCCGGCAGGGCAGCGACCAGCGCGTCAACGTAGGCCGCACCGAGTTTTCCGGTCGGCCAGGCTTCCAGCGCGCCCAGGTCGAGTTCGAGCCGGATGACCGGGAAATGCGCATACAACGAAGGGCCGACGAACACGGAACGATCGAGGATACGCATCACACTTACTCCTTGGGCGTGATCAGGCTGCCAGCGCTGGCCTGGCGGGTATGCAGGTTGAAGGTAGCACCGGAGACGAGGATATGGACGGCCAGGCCCAACAGGCAAACCGGCTCACCCTCCTCGATGCGATCCATCGAGGAGAACTGCAGGCCGGCGGCGTCGATCACCGTAACCGCGCCGCTGCCGACGATTTCAACGGTATTGTCCGGTGCGATGAAGGCGGCGGTGTCTTCGTCCAGGCCGATGCCGATCGCGAACGGATTGAAGGCCAGCGCGGTGGCCAGGCGGCCGAGGCGGTCACGCTGGCGAAAATGCTGGTCGATGATGAAGCGATTGGTCAGCCCCAGCCCGGGCGCCAGGCGCACGCTACCGGCACGCGGCGAACCGCCTTCCTCACCGAAAGCGATCATGTGCTCGCTGAGCACAGCCGCGCCGGCGCTGGTGCCGGCTACGTGCGTGCCGGCGGCATTGCGTAGCCGGATCAGTTTCGCCACCGAGGTGCCGCCGAGCAGCGTGGTCAGGCGCAACTGGTTGCCGCCGGTGAAGAACAGGCCGCTGGCCTCGCCGATCCGTTGCAGGCGGCCTTTTTCCTCGCAGTCGCGACGGGTATCGAAATCGATCGCGGCGACCCGCGCGACGCCAAGCTCCCGAAAGATCGCTTCGTACCGCGAGCCGGTATCCGAGCGCCGGCTGGCGGTCGGAATCACCACGATGTCGGCTTCATCGCCGCCACATAATTCGACGAAGCGGCGCAGGATCACCGGATCATTGTCTTTTTCCTCGGCGCCGCCAATCGGAATGATCCAGCCGCGCTCTTCGCCGTCAGGGGTTTTGCTTGGGCACATCCGGTCTTGCCATCCTTGGTATGAAATTCTGAGAAGTCAGGCGACTTCGAAGGTACCGCGTCGGCTTCGCTCGCCATCGCGTCGGTGCCAGCGGCCGCCGGCGATCACGTCGCGAGCCTGACCGTGTTCGTCGAGCACCAATAGATCGGCATCGGCACCGACGGCAATCACGCCCTTGCCGGGCAAGCGCAGCAAGCGCGCGACATTCGCGGTGCACGCCGGCAGTGCGCGTTCCATCGGCAAGCCACGTGCAAGCAGTTCGCGCAGCGTCGTCAACAAGGCACCGGGCGCGCCGACATCCATATGAGTCATGCGGCCGTCGCCATCGAAACACGGCAGACAACCGCCGGCATCGGAACTGATCGTGATCCGCTCCACCGGCGCGCCGGATTCGAGATAGCGTATCAGTCCGTCGGCCGCGCTCCAGGCATCTTCGCCGTCTTCGACCGGAAAGGCGGTCAGGTCGATCGAACAACCACGCCGCGCGAGTTCGACCGCTTCCTCGAACAATGCCTTGCGGCGATTGACGTGGGTGGGGTTGAACACCCGCGCCGGCAATTCGCTTTCGGCGAGCGCGCGGCGAACTAGTTCGAGGCCACGCGCGCCATCGCCCAGATGCAAATGAACAATACCGGCCTTGCCGGTCATCAGCCCGGCCACATGCGCTTCGGAGGCAACGTGCAACAACTGGTCGAAGGTCGGTTGGCTGGAACGGTGGTCGCTGATCGCCAGTTCGCCGACACCAATCAGCGGATCGACAAAGACGATATCGCCGCAGACGCTGCCGGTGATCGTGGCCGGTGGCAAGTGGTAGCCGCCGCAGTAACCGTAGGCGCCGAGACCTTCCTCGCGCAGGGCGAGCAAGGTCGCGACCAATTCACGCGGCGTGCGCGCGCAATCGTCGGTACCGAGCAGGCCGATCACCGTGGTGATGCCAGCGGAAGTAAACCGCGACAGCGGGACCGGCGGCACCCGGGTGGCGAAACCGCCCTCGCCGCCGCCGCCAGTGACATGCACGTGGCCATCGATCAGGCCGGGCAACAGGCACCGGCCTTCGAGGTCGACCACCTCCATCGGCAGGCCACGCGGGGCCTCGTCGGACGCCGCGCCGATCCACAGGATCCGGCCACCGCCAAGCAAGACCTGCCGACGCCCCAGCCGTTCGGGGGCGCAGACCTCGGCATTGCGCAGCAGGATCAGGGGTCGGTCGGGTCCGGGCATCCCGACAGTTTAGCGGTCAGCGGCCAGCGGGGAAAACGGAAAGGCCGTTTTCCCCGCTTTTCCTGCCCTAGAACGAGGCGCGCAACTCCACGCCCCAGGCCCTGGGCGGCGTGATCGAGGCGTTCGGCGTGCCGAACACACTGGTGGTCAGGTTGCTGACACCGGTGACGTAGCGCTTGTCGAAGACGTTGGTGCCGAAGACCGAGACCGCCCAACGATCGTCCGGCGAGGTCCAGCCCAGCCGGATATCAGTGCGCTGCTGCGCCGCGCCGGTGCGGAAGTTCGGACTGACCTGGCAAGTGCCCTGCAATTGCGAATCGCCATTGCAACGGCTGGCGCCGCGGTAGGAGCTCTGAACGGACAGTTCGACGTCGCCATGACGGGTCAGCCAGCGGTAGTTGCCGCCGAAGGCGAACGACCAGTTCGGCTCGCCGGTGGGTTCGCCGGAAAGATCCACGCCAGTCGAGGTGACCTTGTCCTTGTAGGTCGCATCGATGTAGGCCATGTTGGCCTGGAAGCCGAGCGCGTCCGTCGCCTGCCACTGGCCCTCGAACTCGACGCCCCAGGCCTGCTCGTCGCTGGTGTCCACCAGGTATTGCGGAATGCCGGAACCGGCGGTATTGGGGTCCAGTCGGATCGACTGCTTGTTGCTGTAGACGTAGTAGTAGATCGATCCGTTGAGCTGCAGGCGCAGGTCGGGCATGCCGCTCTTGAAGCCGAGCTCGTAGTTCCAGACATCCTCGTTGTTGAACTGCGAACCGACCTCGACGCTGTTGAAGCCGCCGGCCTTGTAGCCCTTCGCGATCGAGCCGAACCACATCAGCTGGTCGTTCGGGTGGTAGTCGAGCACGACGCGCGGGCTGAAGTCATTCCAGGACTTGCGACTCCTGATCGTCTGGCCCTCGACGTCGGCGGGAAGGGCGAACACGACGTCCTGGTTGAACACCGGCCGGATCAACTGCAGCAGCGGATCCAGATCGAAGAACCCGGCTTGGTCGAGCACCGCCAGCGCGGCGTCGAGCTCCGGCGCCACGCGCGGGCCATTGAGCCAGCTGAAATCCTTGCGGTCGTCCGTGTAGCGCAGGCCGGTGGTCAGGTTGAAGTGGTCGTTGAGGTGCCAGATCACGTCGCCGAATACCGCGTACGACTTGAAGCGGCCCTCGTTGGTCATGGTTTCCTGCCAGCTGTGCCCGAACAGCGTCACCGGGATCTGGTAGGCCTGCAGCACCTGCTCGACCAGCGAGTAGGCCGGGAGGCCGGCCAGGTTGTTGAGCACGGTGTCCATGCTGTCGGTGAAGGCATTGGTCTCGCTGGCCTGATGGGCGTTCTCGTCGTAGTAGCTCAGGCCCGCCACCCAGTCGATGCGGTCGTTGGCGCCGGAGAACTTGAACTCCTGGTACCAGCTGCGGTTCTTCTCGCGATTGGCGGTGTCGAAGTAGAGGTTGATCCGGTTGGTGCCGTCCTCGTCCTCGCGATTGACGGTGTCGAAGCCGCGCCATGCGGTGGTCGAGACCACGCTGCCCCAGTCGGCGTTGTGCTCGATGCTCAGGGTGCCGCCGTCGAACGTCCGCGATTCCTCGTTGCCGACGACGTCGTTGAAGATTGACGCGTGCAGCGGATCGAGATAGGTCGAGGGATCGGCCGGATAGGTCGGCAAGCCCGGATACGGCGGCAAGGCCACGATCCCGATCGCCGGACGGGCGAGCTGGTTGAGGTCCTCGTGGTCCCAGGTGAACAGGAGCTGCGTGCTGTCGCTGGCGTCCCAGCGGAACGAGGCCCGCGCCGCCCAGACATCGTCGCCGCCGTATTTCTGGCCGGTGGCGCCGTCGGTGAGCCAACCGTCGCTCTTGTTGCTCAGCGCGCTGATGCGTAGCGCGCTGTGCTCGCCGGTCGGCGCGTTGAGCAGGGCGTCGAAATACTGGAGGCCATCGCTGCCCCAGCGAACCCGCGCCCGGCCCTCGAACTCATCGCCGGGGCGCTTGGTGACAATCGAGACGGCGCCGGCGGCGCTGTTGCGCCCGAACAGGGTCCCCTGCGGGCCCTTGAGCACCTCGATGCGTTCGATGTCGTCCAGCGCGAGCAAGGCGCCGCCCGAGCGCGCGGAATAGACGCCGTCGATGTAGACGCCAACCGCCGGATCGGTGCCGACGCCGAAATCGCCGGTGCTGATCCCGCGAATCTGGTAGCGCGGCTGGGTCGGGCTATCGCCGGAAACGACCAGGCCCGGGATGAAACCGTTCATGTCGCTCAGGTCGATCGCCACGTGCTGGTCGATGGACTTGTCGTTGACCACGGTCACCGTGATCGGCACTTCCTGCAGCCGTTGCTCGCGGCTCTGCGAGGTCACCACGACCTCGCCCAGGCTGGCGGCGTCGGGCTTCTTCTTGGCGTCCTTCGCGGCCGGGGCCGGATCGTCGGCCAGGGCCACGCCCGGCAAGGCCAGCGCCATCACCACGCCGCCAAGCAAGGCCTGCTGGAGGCCGGCCGCGAGCCGGTGTTTGCGAATTGTCATGTTGGTTTCCCCTGTTGGTAATGGTGGTTGCCCGCGCATCACGGCACGCATGCCCCGGGCATGGCCGCGATCCAGGCATTGATCAAGGCGACGCCGTCCTCGTGCCGAAGATCGCGACCCAGCTCGGGCATCATCGCGCCCGGATCGGTGGATGCCAGACGGTAGCTGAGGATGGAATCCTGCGGGTGGCCGGGCACCAGGTCGAATTTGTGGTCGCCAGTACCCTGCCCGGCGGCGACCGGCGGTTTGCAGTAGCCCAGGCGCTCGCCGAACGGAGTGGCCATGTCGAGCCACAGGCCCGAAGTGTTGGCCGGGCCTTTCGGGTTGTGGCAATGGCCGCAGTTGATGTCGAGGTAGGCGCGGGCGCGATCCGCCAGCGGTTGCGAGGCATCGCGCCAGTTGGCGTTGCGCGGGGCCTGCGCGGGCGCTGGCGCCCCTTGCAGGTAACCGACGCGCGCCAGGCGCAGCAATTGGTTTTCGACGCCTTCGGCGTAGGCGTAGTCGCGATTGAGGTGGCGCGCCTTCAGGCCGATCGGTTGGATCGCCCGCGCCTTGTTGTCGGTGGCATGGCAGCCTGCGCACTGGTTGGCGTTCGGCACGACGTAGGTGAAATGCTCGCGCGAGCCGTCGGCCGCCACGAGCGACAGTGGCTTCTCGTCGCCGGCCCGCGCCAGTTCGGCATCGTCCTGGGCGGCGTTCCAGACGTAGGGCAAGGCGACCCAACCGGATTCACGCCGCACCAGCAGCCGGGTTTCGACCAGGTGCACGCGGTCTAGCGCCAACGCCCCGCCGGAAAAGTCGGCGGACACATCATAGTTGCGCAGCAAGGTCGTGCCGTCGCCAGTGCCGGACGCCGCGCGCGGATAGTAGAACGTCTTGCTGATGATGGTGCCGACCGGAAAATCGAAGGCGTCGTTGGTGCGGTACTGCGCGGCGCGTCCCTTGGGCATCCAGATCGTGCGCAGCTTGTGCGCGTAGTCGCTGAACAGCGGCGTGTTCAGGTCGTAGGGCACCACGCCCTGATTGAGCTGCAAGCGATCATCCCGCACCAGCAGGACCCGCCAATCGCTCAGGCGCTCCGGGTATCCCTCGCCATGGAACACCACCGGCCCGGGCGCGCGGGCGCAACCGAGGAATCCGGACAACGCGAGCAATCCGCCGATCGCGCAGGACCAGCGGACGAGCCGACGGATCGCGTCGCCGGGCTTCATGCCTTGCCGAGCACGACCGGCGGCAGTTTCGGCAGGTCGCAGCGGAACGGCGCCGTGGCGTCCACCGGGTTCTTGTAGCCGCCCGGCCCATCGGCATTGAGCACATGCGCCTCGCCATTGTTCACGCAGATGCCACTGCCGGCCGGCTTGCCGTCGACCACGCGCTTGCTGTTGGCGTAACCGTCCCAGAGGATGTCCGGGAAGTGTCCGTTGAGGCCGTACATCGCCACCTTCAGCGTCTTCAAGTCGAGGCCGTCGGGCGAGGCGCCGCCGCCGGAGAAGCGATTGCCGTAGACGTAGATGTCCTCCGGATACGGATCGTAATCCTTGGCCACGCCGTACTTGTTCATGTAGCCGGTCGACCAGTAGCTGGAGATGATGACGTTGGCGGTGTCGTTGTCGGCGATGTCGTTGTCGAAAATCTCGACCAGGTCGTTGGAGTTGATCACCACGCCCGAACCCGCCGGCACGCTGGCCACGGCGGCGCCGCGGGCGGCGAAATTGCCGGTGTTGTTCTTGAACACCTTGTTGCCGTGCACGCGGGTGCTGTGCCCGGTCTGGGTGATGTTGGGCATGTTGAACACCAGGATGCCGCCGGTGTTGTTGGTGGCGGTATTGCCGTAGACGTCGGCGTCGATCGAGTTCTCGACTTCGATGCCGGCGACGTTGAACTCGGCGCGGTTGCCGCGCATGACGATATTCCGCGATTGGCCGACGTAGATGCCGGCGTCGGAGGCGCCAATCACCACGCAATTCTCGACCAGGGTGTTGCGGGTCTTGACCGGGTAGATGCCGTAGGCGCCGTTGCCGGTGTCCGGGCCGCCGGTCCATTCCACGCGCACGCCGCGGATGGTGATGTCCTGGCCTTCGTTGACCTTCAGGCCATCGCCCTTGGTGTCCTCGATGGCGAGGTTTTCCAGGGTGAAGCCGCTGGCGTTGACCAACATGCCCTCGGCACCGTTGATCTGGCCCTTGAACGACAGGATGGTCTTGTCCATGCCGGCGCCACGAATGGTGACGCCGTCCACGCGCAGGCTCAGGCTGCGGTCGAAATGGTAGGTGCCGGCGGGAATCTCGATAACGTCGCCCGGCTTGGCGTCGAGCAATCGTTCCTGCAGCTGCTTGGCGAACGCGGCGTCGCCGGCTACCGGCGCGGGGGCATTTTTCTGGCAAGCGCCGAGCAACGCCGGCAGGATCAGGGCAAGCGCGGGACGGATACGCATGGATAGCCTCCAGGGCAAACGGGGTGCCGGGCTCGGGCCCAAGCTTGATCGCAAGTCTTGCGCCATTCTCGTCACTGGCAGAGGGCAAAACCGGCATACTAAGGGGGGAAAAACGGACAAATCTCCCTAGGCGCGGCCCTCATGAAACCACTCCGTGACGCCAGTCTCACCGATGCGATGCTCAGCACCAACAAGCTCGCCTGCCTGTGCGAACTGGCCGACGCCCGCGGCGTCGATTGCCGGCGCTGGTTCTGGGGCCTGGGCCTGAGCCGCGAACAGATCCGCGATGCCAACGTGCGGGTGTCGTTCCGGCAGGCACGACGCGTGGTCAAACGCGCCATCAAGGCACTGGCCCTGCCCGACTTGGGCCTGCAGATCGGCAGGCGCCAGACCATCGGAAATTTCGGCGTGCTCGGCCTGGCGATGATGACGGCACGCACCTTCGGCGACGCGCTGGCGATCAGCATGGAAAACCACATCGTCACCGGCAGCCTGATGGACATCTCGTTTGCGCCGATCTCTGCCGACGAGTTCGCGATCATCGCCAAGCCGCGCCAAGTCGATCCGGAAATCCTGCCCTTCCTGTGCGAGGAGCTGTTCCTGAGCTCACTGATTCTTTGCCGAAGCCTGGTCGGGCCAGAATTCCGGCCGCTGCGTCTGGACCTGGCCTACCCGGCGCCGGCCTACGCATCCTTCTACGCGGAGCTGTTCCAATGCCCAGTGCGCTTTGCCCAGCCGGAGAGCTGCGCGCGCATCGCCAGTCATTGGCTGGCGACGCCGCTGCCCAACTACGATCCGATCAGCGCCCAATTGGCCCTGTCGCTGTGCCGGCAACAGGCCGAGGCGTCGCGCCGCAGCGAGATCATCGACTCGGTCGAACGCCTGCTCCGGCAACGGCTGAAGGACAACCCGCCGCTGGCCGATATCGCCGGCGCCCTCAACCTCACTGAACGTACCCTGCGCCGGCAACTTGGTGCCGCCGGCACCGGCTTCAAATCCCTGCACGATCGGGTCCGTGCTGAACAGGCGCGCCTCCTGCTCCAGGGCAGCAATCGCCCCATAGCCGACATCGGCACGGCGGTGGGCTTCCGGGATGCGCGCGAATTTCGCCGCGCTTTCAAACGCTGGACGGGCGTTTCCCCCAAGGCGATACGCGTCTCGTCCTGATTCGCGTGGTCAGCGGCCGGCGGAGAAAACGAACATGCCGATCGCGGCGGCAAACATGACCACGGTCGTGACCTGGACCACCGTCCGGGACAGGCCCGAACTGGCCTGTCCGCGCATTATCAGTTTGCTGCCCGAGACCATCAGCAGGGCGACCAGCAGGAACGGCGCGAGCAGGCCATTGAGCACGGCCGACCAGAGCAGCGCCTTGATCGGATCGACCCGGAGGAAATCGAGTACCCCGCCGGCCACGGTGGCGAAGACGAACACCGCATAAAACGAGACGGCATTGCGGAATTTCTGGTCCAGTCCGTAGGCCCAGTCGAAGGTTTCGGCGAAGGCATAGGCAGCCGAGCCGGCCAGGGTCGGGATGGCCAGCAAACCGGTTCCGACAATACCCAGCGTGTACAGAAGATAGGCCTGGTCGCCTGCCAACGGCCGCAGGGCCTCGGCCGCCTGCCGAGTGGTGGCGATGTCGGTGATGCCGTGCCGATGCAGGGTCAGCGCGGTGGTGAGGATAATGAAGAACATCACCAGGTTGGAGAAGAACGTGCCGATGCCGACGTCGATGCGCCGCGCGCTCAGCTCGCGGCGCGAGGCGCCTCGCCGGTGCGCCAGCAGACGCCGACCCTTGGCGATCTCCTCTTCGACCTCCTGCCCCGCCTGCCAGAAAAACAAATACGGACTGATCGTCGTGCCCAGGATCGCGACCAAGGCCGCCCATTCACCGGATTCGAAACGCAGCGAGGGCAAGAAGGTGTCGTGCAGTACCTGCGCCCAGTCCGGCTGCAACAGCAACGCTGCGATCACATAGGCGAACAGGGTCAGCGCCAGCCATCGGAGCACACTGGCGATCTGGTGGTAGCGCAGCTTGACCGTCAAGAAGCAGATGCCCAACCCGAATACCCAGACGTACAGGCCGGACGGGCCGGCCCCGAGCATGTCGGCGGCATCGGCCATGCCCGACAGGTCAGAGGCGATGTTGATGGTATTGGCGATCAGCAAAGCCAGTGCGATCAGGCCGACCAGCCAGCGCGGGAACCGCTGCCGCAACGCTCCGGCCAGGCCCATGCCGGTGACCATGCCGACCCGTGCGCACATCATCTGCACGGCGGCCATCAGCGGCCAGGTTAACAGCGCCGACCACAGGAAGCCGGTGCCGTATTGGGCGCCCACCACCGAATAGGTGGCGATGCCGGACGGATCGTCGTCGGCGGCCCCGGTGGTGACGCCGGGACCGAGCGAGCCGAGGACGCGGCCAACGACGGATTGCCTGCGCGCGCCGGGCTCGGTCATCGTGACTTCATCCCCACTGCATGGCCACCGCGAAAATCATTTCTGCGGCATTGCCATCGCCGCCAGCGCATGTTCGCGACCTTGCAAGGACAGCGCGCGCTTCGGCGCCAGTTTGAGCGAGAGATCGAACTCGGCCAAGGCTTCTTTCGCATCGCCCGCCTGCAAGAGAAATTCGCCGGCCAGTTCGTGCGGTGGCTTGAGCGGCACCGGCGGTCCGAAGTCGAACGGCAATGCGTCGTAGCGCTTGGCTGCGGCGCGCGCCGCAGCGATCGCATCCTCGGGTTTGCCTATTCCCTGCGCAATCGTGCCCTGCAGCATCAAGGCCATGATCTGCAGGTAGTCGCTATCGCTCGCGGAATCCTCATTGCTCCCGGCTGGTTGTTGCGCCGTCGCTTTCAAGGCAGCGAGGAAAGCGTTGGCCTGGGCGTAGTCGCCACCCTTGGCGGCGGCATAACCGCGGGCGAAATCGTCCCAGCCGGCATTGCGCCCGAGTTCGGAAACATCCAGCGGAATGGCGGCATTCTGCGCGCGATCGGTCTCGGATTCGATGACCGAAATCGCGCGCATCATCATCATCGATCCTTCCGTCCGAGTTTTCAGGCGCGCCATGCCGGCATCGCCGCCGGCCACCTCAGGATGCGCGCGGTACCACGCCAGCGCCGCCTTACCCGAGTCGAGGCATTGCAACAACGCCTTCTGCGCCACGTCCTGACGTCCGAGTTGGTAGTTGCTGTACAACAACCAGGACGGGTAGTGACCGCAATAAACCATCGGCCGCTGGGTCGCGTGCTTTTCATCGGCGATCACCTGGATGGCATTGACGTTTGCATCGACGACGTCCTGCCACATACCCAGCGCCATGAAGATATGCGAGGTCATGTGCTGGGCGTGACCGGCGCCAGGAGCGATCTTCGACAGCGCCCGCGCCGGCACCAGAGCGCCAGCCGCGTGTTCCGGATCGTCCATGCCGTGAATCCAGTAGTGCGCCGCGCCAGGATGCTGCGGGTTGCGCGCGAGCACGCGCCTGGAAATCTCCGCCGCCTGCAGGTAGTTGGGAATGTCGCGTTCACCGCGAGTGAAGCCGAGCAAGGCCAGCGCATGAAACAGTTGCGCTTCGTCGTCGCGCGGATAGGCTTTTGCCATCGCGGTCATCGCCGCCAGGAACGCAGTGTCACGTTCCTTCATGGTGCCGGGGCCGTACAGTTTCTCTGCCGCGTCCAGGTAGGCTTTTTCGCGAACGGTCGGCGCCTTGGCAGCGCGCGCCGCAGGTGTGGCGCCGAGTTTCGCCAAAGCGGCTTGCGCAGCATCGCGGTCGTCCTCGTTCCAGACCGGATGCGTGTGGGTCATGGCCTCGCCCCAGTAGGCCATCGCAAAGCCAGGATCCAGGCGTTCGGCCTCGTGGAAAGAATCGACCGCGTGGTCGTATTCGAACAAATGCAGCCAGAGCATGCCCTGTTCGAACGCCGCCTGTGCCGGCTTGGAATGGGTCGAAGTCGGAAAACTCAATCGGCCCAATTGCACCGGTGTCGTCGACATCTCGGCTTCGGCGTGTTCATGCGCCGAAATCGACTGCCAGGACATGGTCAGCGCTGTCACGAACACGATTCCCAAGACGCATAAGCGCTGCGCTATTCCTGGATCCTGATGGTTCACAGTCGCTCTCCTTGTCTGAATTCGGGGCTTGCCATAGCAGCGAACGCAACGGCGCGAATTGCCGCGACCGAGCGGTCGATGTCGACTTCGGTGGTGTCCTGCCCGCTGATCGACATGCGCATCACCGCAACGCCGTGCCAACTGCTGCCGGACAGCCAGCAAGTGCCTTCCTCCTGCACGCCCTCGACCACGCGCCGGGTGAAAGCATCGGCGTCGCCACCGGCACTCGGGGTGAAGCGCACCAGGATCTGGTTCAAGGCGATTTCATTGAGGACCTCGGCGCCGGGAATAGCCGCCAAACCATCGGCGGCGCGACGAGCGAGCGCGCAGCTATTCGCGATGAGTTCGGCGAGACCCGCGCGACCGAGTGTGCGCAACTGCGCGTAGATCGGGAATCCGCGACCACGCCGCGAGAATTCAGGAACCCAATCGACGGCATCGCGAACGGCGTCGCCCGTCGACTGGATCAGGTAGGCAGCGCTCGCCGTCATCGCCGCGCGATGGGCGCGCGCATCCTTGACGATCGCCAGGCCCGAGTCGTACGGCACGTTCAACCACTTGTGCGCATCGGTGGCCCAGGAATCGGCGCGCTCGATGCCCTTCACTGCATGACGCATCGACGGCACCGCTGCGGCCCAGAGCCCGAAGGCACCATCGACATGCAGCCAAGTGTTGTGCCCGGCACAAGCTTTGGCGATTTCATCGATCGGATCGATCGCCCCGGTATTGACGTTGCCGACTTGCGCGCAAACAAGCACCGGGCCGTCGAGCATCGCCAACGTATTCGTGAGTTCCGCCGCGATCATCCGGCCCTGACCATCGACCGGCACGCGCAGCATGCGACCCGCGCCGAGTCCGGCGAAGCGCAGCGCACGCGGCACGGTGACATGCACTTCGTCGCCAACCACCACGTGGATGTGTGGCGAGCCGTGCAAGCCTTCCTGTTCGACGTCCCAACCAACCCGGCGCAGCAATTCGTTGCGCGCGGCGGCGATGCAGGTGAAATGTGCCATCTGGCAGCCAGTGACGAAACCGACGCTGCTCTGCGTTGGCAAACCGAGCAGATCGACCACCCAACCGGCGCAAATATCTTCGACCACCGACAACGCCGGTGCGCAGGCGTACAAGCCAGCGTTCTGGTCCCAGGCGGTGGTGAGCCAATCCGCCGCCATCGCGGCCTCGGAACTGCCGCCGATCACGAAACCGAAATAGCGCGGCCCGGGTTCGGCCACGATGCCAGCATCGGCATTGCGAACCAGGTCGGCGATCACCGTGGCGGCGGGCTCGCCCTGGTCAGTGAGTGGAGCTCCAAGCGCGGCATGCAACGAGGCCTGGCTCGCCTGCACACCGACCGGGCGCTCCGGCAGCGAATGCCGGAACGCGAGCGTAGCTTCGAACGCCAGGCGCAGGACGTCGTCCATGGATTCATTCACCGCTGAGTTTCAGGTCCGCCTGTCCGGCGCTGCGCAACCGCGCATTCACGGCGGCGAGGTCGGTGGATGTGAGTTGCTGCCATTCGGCCAAGGCGGCATCGAGCATCGGCATCAGGGCGTCGTAGCCGGTCTCTGCATCCGGTGAGGGGGCGGCGTCGGCATCGTCGGCGGCACCCGCAAGCTTGCCGAGTGCCTGCGCCAAGTGTGCCAGCGAGTGCGTACTGTGCGGCGGTATCGACCAGGCGTTGTAGGGATTGGCGGACTCGTTGATGCCGGCAATATCGATCACCTTGGCATCCAACGCCTTGATCGCAATGACGAGCGCAGCGTTGGCTGCGTTGCTGGCCAGCACGGCGCCGTGCAATCGGCCGGCTTCTGCTAGCGCCACTACCAGCTTTGCCTGAGCCGCCTCGACCTTGCGCGCAAAAGCGAATTGCTGCGCGTAAGCATTCGCCGACATTGTCACGCGCGGATCCGGAACGACCGTCAATGACTGTTTGTAGCTCTGGCCATCGACGCGCAACTCAATCACGTAATCGCCTGGCGGCACCATCACCCCGTCTGCATAGGCATTGCCCGCGACCGACAGTGCCGGATAACGCAGCGGCCACAGGAAGCGATGCAGTCCGGGCGTCGTCGCGAGCATGGACGGCGTGGTGAACCATTCGGCCGCCGTGCCCGCCGTGGCGACATCGTGTTTTGGCGGCACATCGGCGCTGGAGTAATGCCGCACAAGCTGGCCAGCGGCGTCGTAGATCGCCAGCTCGACCGGCATTTTCGGCGTGGCAGCAAGCAGGTAATCGAGGCGCGCGGCGAACGGCGGGTTCACTGTCGTCGGCTCGTCGTGCGGCAGCGGCGTGCCGGTAAATCCGGCGGGCCGAACGCGGATCGTTACGGATGGCGAAAACAATTGCGTCGCACCACTCATTGGCATCTGCCGCAGCGGCGAGATGTCGTCGAGAACCCAGAAACCGCGGCCATGAGTAGCGACGACAAGATCATCACCGTGGATATCCATATCCCGGACCGACGTACGCGGCAAGTTCATCTGCAAGGATTGCCAGTGATCGCCGTCGTCGAACGAAACATAGATGCCAAGTTCGGTTGCCGCGTAGAGCAGCCCGCGCCGCTTTGGGTCTTGGCGCACGGCGTTGACGAAATCGCCGTCGCGGATGCCGTTGACGACGTTGTTCCAGGTCTTGCCGCCGTCGCGGGTGCGATAGAGATAGGGATGACGATCATCCAGGCGATGACGATCGACTGCCGCGTAAGCGGTGCCGGCATCGAAATGCGAGGCCTCGAGTATTCCAATCTTCGACCATGAGCCGAGGCCTTTTGGCGTGACGTCCTGCCAATGCCCGCCTTCGTCACCGCTGCGCCAGATCAAGCCATCATCGGTGCCCACCCACAACAATTTAGCATCCAGTGGCGAGGGCGCGATCGCGTAGATCACACCGCGGCGCAGGCCATTGCCCTCGTTGTTGTCGGCGCTGATCGCATTCTGGCTCGCCGGCACGCCTGGATTTTCGCGGGTCAGGTCGGGGCTGATCGTCGTCCAGTGCTGGCCACCATCAGCCGTGCGATACATCTTCTGATTGGCGTAATACAACACTGTCGGATCGCGCTGGGAGAACACCAGCGGCAGCGTCCAGGTGCGCCGATACAGTGCATCGGGTTCGGCCAAGGTGGGATCGATCGAATGCGTTTGCTCGGTACGCAAGTCGAGCAAGTCGACGCCACCGCCATATACCCTGTCCGGATCGTTCGGATCCGGCGCGATCATGCCGCTTTCTCCACCGGCGGTGACTTCGCGGAACTGTTCCATGGTGATGCGTTCGTTGCCGATCGCCGCGCTCGGCAAGCCGACCGCGCCCGAATCCTGCTGCGCGCCGTAAACGCGATACGGAAAATGGTTGTCGGTGCTGACGTGGTACATCTGCGCGGTCGGCTGATTGTGCCAACTGCTCCATGTTTTTCCGGCATTGAGCGTAACCAGCGCACCCTGATCGACGCCGAGGATGCGCCGGTCGGGATTGCTCGGATCGATCCACAATTCGTGGAAGTCGTCGCCGGTTTCATCGCCCTTGTCGGCGACGAAGTGGGCGCCACCATCATCCGAACGCAACACGATGGTGTTCATTGCGTACACGCAATCGGAATTCTTCGGATCAACCGTGATCCGGTTGAAATACCAGCCACGTTGCCAGATGCGCGGATCGCCGCTGGTCTTGCGCCAGTGCACGCCGGCATCGTCGGAACGATAAAGGCCGCCTTCGGCGCCATCGACGATGGCATAGACGCGGGCCGGTTCGCTCATCGCCACCGCGATGCCGATGCGCCCGACCTGCGCCGGAAAGCCATTGCCGCTGATATGCGTCCAGGAGTCGCCACCATCGCTGGACTTGTACAGCCCCGAGCCCGGGCCGCTGGACGGCGGGTAGATGTTCCAGGGCGTGCGCCGCGCCTGCCACATCGCCGCGTAAATCACCTGCGGATTACCGGGATCGAAACTGAGATCGATCGCGCCGGTGTCCACGCCTTCGCCAAGCACGCGCTGCCAATGCGAACCAGCATCGCGCGAACGGAACACGCCGCGTTCCGCGTTCGGCCCGTAAGCATGTCCGAGCGCAGCAACGAACAGCGTGTTGGCGTCGCGCGGATCGATGATGACCTTGCCGATCTGCTGGCTATCGGCCAGCCCGATCTTCGCCCAATGTTTGCCGGCATCGGCCGAGCGGTACATGCCATCGCCCTGGGCGATGTCCGAGCGCATGTCGGCTTCGCCGCTGCCGACGTAGAGCACGTTCGGATCGGAGGGCGCGATCGCCAGCGCGCCGATCGAACCGATCGGCTGCTCGTCAAAAATCGGTTGCCAGGTGCGGCCTGCATCCTGGGTTTCCCAGACGCCGCCATTGACCGCGCCGAAGTAGAAATGCTGCGACTGGCCGGGCACGCCGGCAACCGTCAGTACGCGCCCGCCCCGGAACGGACCGAGCAACCGCCAATGCAGGTCACCGTAGTCGGGTGCCGCTGCCCACGCCGTCGCCGACGCCAGCCCGAAACCGAGCAGGAACAGCGAGCGGATCCGGAAAAACACTGGTGCTGACGGCATGGCGATTTTCCTGATGGCGGCCGCGATTTGCGGAAGGCGAACGATAGCAAATCCGCCGCCGCAGGCGGAATCGTCAGTGTTCGATGAAACTACTGCCCGCCTGCCGACTGATAGAAACGCGACAGGTCCGCCTTCATCCGCTGGCGTGAACCGGGATTGATGTAGATCATGTGCCCCGACGGGTAGTAGCCCCAGGACAGGTTCTTTTCCAGCGCAGCGTCAAGACCCATGTGCGCGACGGTGTATTCGGTCTCGAAGAACGGCGTGGCGAAATCGTAGTAGCCGTTGGCGAAGAACACTTTCAGCGCCGGGTTGGCCGACATCGCCCTGCGCAGGTCTTCGGCGACATCGGGCAACGCAGTGCGCCCACCCCCGGCGTCGTGGTGATCGTCCCAGTCCTTGCCGACTTCACCGTAATTGGTCGGCCGGTACAGGTCGTCGCTCTTGTAGCCGAGCGTGCCGCGCACGTAGCTGTTGAGCGTGGCGGTGAACGCCGCGGCGAAGGCATCGTCGGCGGCATCCGATTCCGGCGTTTCGCCGGCTGCATCGTGGTCGATGCCGACGAAGCGCGCGTCCAGCCGGCCAATCGTGCGGCGTTGGCCGCGCAGCAGTTCTTTGCCGAAGCGCGACGGGTCGATACGCAGATTGGCCTGCAGCAGGAAGTCGTTGGGCATCGCGGTGTAGCGATGCAATTTGGCCAGCACCGCGTCGCGCTCGGCATCGCCGAGCTTGCTGCCCTTGGCCAATGCCGCCGCGTATTCTCCCAGCGCAAACGCGCGCACTTCATCGAGGTAGGGCTCGAGTTGCGCCGGCTTCGGATCGAGCTGGCCGTGGTACCAGGCGCTGGCAGCGATGGTGGGTAGATACAGTTCGTAAGCGAGGTCGTTGGCGAACGGCGGGCCGTTGAAGTCAGCCCAGGCATTCAAGTACGACGACACCATCACTGCACCGTTGAAGGCCATGCCTTTCTCGTTCAAGTGCGCGAGCAGGCCGGCGGCGCGGGTGGTGCCATAGGATTCGCCGAGCAGGAACTTGGGTGAATTCCAGCGCGCGTTCACACTCACCCAGCGCTGGATGAATTGTCCGAACGCGGCGATGTCGGCATCGGTGCCGTAGAAGTCCTCGCCCTTGCCCTTGGCCAGGATGCGCGAGAACCCCGTGCCCATTGCATCGACGAATACCAGGTCGGTCTGGTCGAGCAGACTGTCGGGATTGTCGGATACGGTGTACGGCGGTGGCGGCGTCGACTGGGCATCGGCGACTTCGGTATGCACCGGTCCAAACGAAGCCATGTGCAGCCACAGACTGGACGATCCCGG
>JANXRY010000046.1 GCA_025356635.1 Gammaproteobacteria bacterium | reverse complement strand
GCCGGATTGGGAGCACTTCCAGCCGATCATGGAGCTGGCGATGGCGCGGGTGCCGGCCCTGGAAAATGCCGGCATCAAGGAATTGCTCAACGGTCCGGAGAGTTTCACGCCCGACGGCAATTTCATCCTCGGGCCGGCGCCAGGAATCGCCGGGTTCTACGTCGGCGCTGGTTTCAACGCCTTTGGCATCGCTTCCGGCGGCGGCGCCGGAAAGACCTTGGCCGAATGGATCGTCGGCGGCGAAGCCCCGTTCGATGTCTGGCCAGTGGATATCCGCCGCTTCGGCGCGCCGCATGCCGACATCGACTGGGTGCGCAAACGCACGCTCGAACTCTACGGCAAGCATTACACCATCGCCTGGCCGAACGAGGAGCACCATAGCGGACGGCCATTCCGCCGCTCGCCGCTGTACGACCGCTTGAAATCGCAAGGCGCGGTTTTCGGCGAGAAGCTCGGCTGGGAACGGCCGAATTGGTTCGCTGCCGCAAGCGAGGTAGCTCGCGACGAATATAGTTTCGAACGACCGAATTGGTTCGACGCGGTGGCGCGCGAGCATCGCGCGACGCGGGAATCGGTGGCGCTGTTCGACCAGACCTCGTTCGCGAAATTCGAACTGCACGGCCGCGATGTCGAGGCGGCGCTTGGCTGGATCTGCGCCAACGATGTCGCGAAACCTGTGGGCAGCCTGGTCTACACGCAGATGCTGAATGCGCGCGGCGGCATCGAGTGCGATCTCACCATTGCCCGATTGGCGCAGGACCGTTATTACATTGTCACCGGGACTGGATTCGCGACCCACGACTACGACTGGATCTTGCGCAATATCCTGGCTGGAATGGATGCCCGACTTGTCGACGTGACCTCGGCGAATGCCGTGCTGGCGCTGATGGGACCCAACGCCCGCAAGGTGTTGGCGAAACTCACTCGCGACGATGTTTCCAACGCCGGATTCCCGTTCGGTCAGGCACGGCGACTGACGGTCGCTGGCGCGCCGGTGCTGGCCCTGCGCGTGACCTACGTCGGCGAGCTGGGCTGGGAGCTGCACATCCCCATCGATTCCGCGGCCACGGTCTACGAAGCGTTGCTGGCGGCCGGCGGGGAGTTCGGCATCGTCAATGCCGGCTATCGCGCGATCGAAACCTTGCGCCTGGAAAAGGGCTATCGCGCCTGGGGCTCGGACATCGGGCCGGACCACTCGCCACTCGAAGCCGGCTTGGGCTGGGCGGTGAAGTTCAAGAGTGCGATTCCGTTCCTCGGCCGAGAGGCCCTACTCAGACAACGGGAATCGCCGTTGAAGAAGCAGCTATGCGGCTTCACCGTCGACGATCCGGCCGTGGTCCTGCTCGGTCGCGAGACCATCTATCGAAATGGTGAGCGCGTCGGCTGGCTGTCCAGCGGCGGCTACGGTCATAGCTTGAAATGCGGGATCGGCTACGGCTACGTGCGTTGCAGCGAGGGCGTCGACCGCGATTACCTGCAGTCGGGCGCCTACGAACTCGAGGTCGCCAGCACGCGCGTGCCGTGCAAGTTGCAGATGGAGCCGCTGTACGATCCGAAGATGGCGCGGATCAAGGCCTGACGCGCAAAAAAACGGAGCGCCGAAGCGCTCCGTTTTCCCTGCCGACCGCGGTCGAATCAGGAAGCGCGATTCAAGGCCGCCTCTGCCGCGGCGATTTCCGCCTGCCGCTTGACGATCATGTCGCCGATCGGTGGGCCCTTGAAGCGCCGGTTCTCGAATGCCACCCAGACGATCGCGGTCAGGATCAGGAAGCCGATGGTGACCTTCAGCGCCAGGTCGTTCGGCGGCTGAACGCCGATCACGAAGATCAGGATCATCGCCAGGATCGACAGGAAGGCGAACAGCTTGAACACCGCCGGCCCCAGGTCCCAGGGACCCATGGTCGGCCACTTCGCCGTGCCGTGCGCGAACAGGCCAAGCGCGATCGGGATCGCGAACGAGAAGAACAGGAAGATCACCGTGCAGGACACCACGACCGTGTACACCGGCGTGCCGCCGGCTTCCAGCAACTTGGCGCCCCAGACGAACAACACCGACAGGATCGATCCCGCCCAGATCGCGTGTACCGGCGTGCGATGGGACGGCGAAACCGAGGCCAGCGCTTTCGAGAACGGCAAGCCGCCGTCGCGCGAGAACGCGTACATCATTCGCGAAATCGACGTCACTGTCGCCAGTCCGCACAGCCATTGCGAGAAGGTGATCGCGACGTACAGGATCATCTTGACCGTCGGGTTGAACTGGGTGTCCATCGCCCAGAAGAACACGTTCCAGCCCTGCTTGGCAGCGTCGTCCATGTTCGGGATGACCAGGATGAAGGCGCAAAGCATGATCCAGCCGAACAGCGCCGACCACCAGACCGAACTGACGATTCCGCGTGGGACCGAAAGCGCCGCTTTCTTGGTTTCCTCGGAGGTGTGCGCCGAGGCGTCATAGCCGGTGATCGTGTAGATCGGCAGCAAAAGCCCCAATGCGAACACCCAACCGCTGGAGACTTGCGGCCAGACGTTGGCGCCGGCTTCGCCGGAGTAGTTGGAGAAGGTCCAAAGGCGACTGAACTCGTAGCTCGGTGCATAAACGAAACAAGCGATGGTGAGCGCCAGCGCCGTACCGAAGATCAGGTAGCCGGAGAAGTCGGTCAATTTCGCCGTCAATCCAATACCGACGTGGTTCACCAGAGCCATCAGGCCGGTGATGATCGACAAGAACACGACCAACGTTGTCGGGGAATCGGTCAGGCCGAGTTGCGCCCCGAATGCACCCATGAAGAAGTAGTAGGTGCCGACGTTGATGGCGCCGAGCACCGTCACCAGGCCGAGCAGGTTGAACCAGGCGGTAAGCCAGCCGGTGAAGCGGTTGCCCAGGATCGAGCCCCAGTGGTACAAGCCGCCGGCGGTTGGATAGGCCGAGGCGATCTGGGCCATGGCGATGGCAAACACACCCGAGACCAGGCAGCCCAGGGGCCAGCCTATGCCGATGGCCGCGCCGCCTGCGCCCGAGGTTGCCTGCGCCAGCGAATTGATGCCGCCGGACAGGATGCAGATGATGGAAAAGGAAATCGCAAAGTTGGAAAAGGCGCCCATGCTGCGCGCCAGCTCCTGGGCGTAGCCCATGCCGTGCAACTGTTTGGTGTCTTCGTCATGCGCCGCCCCGGCGCTGGGTTGTGCAGGATTCATTGTTCTCTCTCCCCTCAAAGTGATGAAACACTGACATCCGAACTCACGCATCCTACTGCCATTTCGGCCCTACAACCGTCCCTCGCTGGCCGCTGCGAATATTGCGCTGGTGCCGGTCTTGTCCAAGGCGACCGGATTGCCTCCCGCGGACGGGTCCACCACCGCCATTTCGGCGACCAGGTCGGCCTGGCGATCGTCCACGCCGAGGTCGGGCAGGGTGTGCGGCACACTGACGTCGTTTCGCAGTTGCAGCACGAAAGCCATGAAGCTGTCGAAACCCGGGTCGGGCAATCCCAGGTAGGCGGCGAGGCGGGCGATGCGTTGTTCGATCGCCGCGCGATTGAATTGCAGTACGTAGGGCATGAGCGTCGCATTGGTCATGCCGTGGTGGGTGTCGTAGAGCGCGCCAATCGGATGCGCCAGCGCGTGCATGCCGCCGAGTCCTTTCTGGAATGCCGTGGCGCCCATGGCCGCCGCGGCCATCATGTCGGCGCGGGCATCGAGGTCGTCCGGGGTTCGCACCGCGCGCACGAGCGCACCGGCGACCAGGCGCATGCCCTCGACGGCGATGCCGTCGGCCATCGGGTGGAAGCCTGGCGCGCAGTAGGCCTCGAGGCAGTGCGATAGCGCGTCCATGCCGGTGCCGGCGGTAATTTTCGCGGGCATGCCCACGGTCAGGGCCGGATCGCAGATAACCACGCGCGGCATCATCTTCGGATGGAAAATAATTCGCTTTGTGTGCGTTCGTTCATCGGTGAGCACGCCGGCGCGGCCGACCTCGGATCCGGTGCCGGCGGTGGTGGGCACGGCGATCACCGGCGCGATGCCGGCGGGATCAGCGCGTTTCCACCAGTCGCCGATGTCTTCGAAATCCCAGACCGGGCGGTCCTGCCCGCTCATGAAGGCAATGAGTTTGCCCATGTCCAGGCCGCTGCCGCCACCGAAGGCGACCACGCCATCGTGCTTGCCGGTGTGATACGCCGCGAGGCCATCGAGCAGGTTGGCTTCGATCGGATTGGGTTTCAAGTCGGCGAATAATCGTGCGTCCAGCCCGGCCGCAGTGAGGGACTCCAAGGCCGCGGTGGTGATCGGTGCGCGCGCAAGCCCGCTGTCGGTCACCAGCAGCGGGCGCGAAATGCCGTGGTTGCGGCAATGTTCGGCCAGTTCGCGAATCCGGCCGACGCCGAATTTGATCGTGGTGGGGTAATTCCAGTTGGCGTTGGCAGGCATGCTCAGATCTCGTGGCGCAGGTGGAAGGATTTCGGGCGGGTCAGGGTTTCGTAACCGACGCGTGAAAGCGTCGCGCCGCGACCCGTCTGTTTTACGCCGGTCCAGGCTAGGGCCGGATCGAGTGCGTCGCAGCGATTCATGAATACCGTGCCGGTGGCGATCTCGTCGCCGATGCGTTCGGCAACCTCAAGATCGGACGTCCACACCGATGCGGTGAGTCCGAACTCGCTGTCGTTCATCAGCGCGATGGCTTCCTCGTCGCTGGCGACCGCCATGATTCCGACTACCGGGCCGAAACTTTCGTCGCGCATCACCGACATCCGGTGGTCGACATCGACCAGAACCTGCGGTGCAAGATAGGCGGTGCCGCGCACGTCGGCAGAGAATCCGGCCGGGTCGATCAAGGCCTTCGCGCCCTTCGATACCGCTTCGGCGATCTGGCCACGCACGAATTCCGCTGCTGCCGGCCGGATCACCGGGCCCAGCGTCGTGGCTTCGTCGAGCGGATTGCCGAGCACGTATTCGCGGGTCAATGCCACGAAGCGCTCGACGAATTCCGGATACGCTTTTTTATCGACATAAATGCGTTCGATGCCGCAGCAGCTCTGCCCGGAATTGAAGAAACTGCCATCCACCAAGTTCTCGACCGCGTGCAACAGGTTGGCGTCGGCGCGCACATAGGCAGGATCTTTGCCGCCAAGTTCGAGCCCGACGCCGAGGAATTGTCCGGCAGCGGCAGCTTCCATCGCCCGTCCGCCGGCGACGGAGCCAGTGAAGTTCACTTGTTGCACACGGCCCGAAGCAATGACGCGGGCGGTTTGTTCGTGGTCCATCACCAGGTTCTGGAATACGCCTTCGGGCAAGCCGGCCATGCGGAAGGCATCGGCGAAGCGTTCGCCAACCAGCAAGGTCTGCGCGGCGTGCTTGAGGATCACAGCATTGCCCGCCATCAACGCCGGCACGATCGAATTGACGGCGGTCAGGTATGGGTAATTCCAGGGCGCGATCACCAGTACCGTGCCGAGCGGTTCGCGCTTGATGTAGCGGCGGAAGCCGGCCTTGGGACCCGGATCAACTGCGGCGAGCGCTTCCGGGGCGATCGCGATCATGTAGCGCGCTCGCTCTTCGAAGCCGCGCAATTCGCCGGCGCCATAACGCACCGGCCGGCCCATCTGCCAGGCCAGTTCCGGCACGATCTGATCGCGCATGGTCAGCATCGCATTAACGGCTGCCGTGCAAAATGCAGCACGCTCGGCCAATGGCCGACGCTTCCATTCTGTTTGCGCTCTGGCGGCTGCGTTCAAGGCGCGATCGATCCGCGCTTCATCGGCGCAGTGGCGCTCGATGTAGACCAAGCCATCAATAGGGGAGATCAAGTGTAGTTGTGAAGACATAGATCGGTCAGCGTCCATGCATGGGGGGGAGGGCGGTGGTGGATCAATAGCGTTCGAAGCCGCGGCGCAGTTCCCAGTCGGTGACCCGGCGGTCGTATTCCATCTGTTCCCAATCGGCGGTGTGCGCGTAGTGTTCGATCACCTCGTCGCCGAACGCAGCGCGCAGCATTTTCGAGGCTTTCAACGCGGCGGTGGCGTCGCGCAGCGTGTTCGCCACTTCCGGCAATTTGTCGCCGTAGTAGGCATCACCCTCGAATGGCTTGCCGAGTTCGAGTTTTTCGTCGATGCCGGCAAGACCGGCGGCGATCAGCGCAGCGAACGCCAGGTAGGGATTGAGGTCGGCGCCGCCGATGCGGCATTCGATGCGGATGCCCTTGCCGCCTTCGGCGCACAAACGGAAGCCGGCGGTGCGGTTGTCGCGGCTCCAGATCGCCCGGGTTGGCGCAAACGTGCCGACCATGAAGCGCTTGTAGGAATTGATGTACGGCGCGAGAAAGCA
>JANXRY010000030.1 GCA_025356635.1 Gammaproteobacteria bacterium | reverse complement strand
GCAACGAGCGGCGGCAACGGTGAACCCGCCGGAGCGGCGATCCAGTCCTGGATGTCGTGCAGCCGCAGCGTGGCATCGACGACGGTGTCGATTTTTTCCAGATGCAGGTTGATTGGGCTGGTAAAATTGCTGGCGCCCCGGTACGACAGCTGCAGTTTGAAATCGGTGGCCTGTGCCGATATTGGCGCGGGCAGGCTCGGCCAATCCTTCGGCCAATCGCGCAGTACGCCGTCGAAAGAAAATTGCATTGGCTCGGCGAGCAGAAATTTCGCCTTGCCTTGCAGGCGCGGCAAGGGTGAGTCGCCGTCGAGCACGAGCGTCGGAGCAATCACCGAGAAACCTGCCGCATCGGACTGGTAACGGCCGTCGCCGCGCAGCTTGAACGCCAGTGGCTTGGGCGAATGTTGCAGCGAGCCATTGGCTTGCAGGCTGAAGTCGGAGGCCAGGCCGGGCGTCTTGAGCATGATGCCGGCATCGAAATCGAATGCCGTCTCGCCATCGCTGAAACGCCCCGAGGCTTGCGTCGTCGCGGCTTCGCCGGCATGCAGTCGCGGCAGGTCTGATTTCAGGGCGGTGACGCGATAGCCCGCGTCGACGATCGTGCCGTTGCGAACGTGCACACCGTGCAGAAACGTCGGCAGCTTGAATGGCGTCGTTGGCTGCGCAGCCTGCCATTGGCGTAGCGCGGGCAAATTCAGCGACGGACCGTCGAGAGCTATCCGGGTGATGATCGGCTCGCCGCCAGTGATCGTCGCCCATGGCAGGGAAATATCCGCGCGCGTGGCCGAGAGTATAAGTTTTCCGTTGCCGGAATCGCGCACGCTCAAGCCAGGAATGAGCAGGCGCGGCTCCGGCTGGAATGCGTAATCGGGATCACCTTGGTAACGCAGCTCCAAGCCCAAGGAAGCGCCAGCCTTTTCCAGCACCAGCGCGGTCAGCCGTTTAGGCTCCAGTTGCCGATTGACCCACCAAGCAGCGCCGACGAGCGCGAAGGCCAATATTGCCAGCACGATCCACTTGCGTCGTGGGCGCCGAACGGCCAGCATCACTCGCCCAAGGCTTCCGGCAGCAGCGCGTCGACGAAGGCTTCGGGATCGAACACACGCAGATCTTCTGGTTTTTCGCCCAGGCCGATGTAGCGGATTGGAATCATGAATTCGCGTGCAAGTGCAAACAACACGCCGCCCTTGGCAGTACCGTCGAGCTTGGTGACCACCAGGCCGGTGACGTTCACCGCCTGGTGGAATGCGCGCAATTGGTTGATCGCGTTCTGGCCAGTGGTGCCGTCGATCACCATGAGCACTTCGTGCGGCGCAGCGGCATCGAGTTTTCCGAGCACGCGGCGGATCTTGCCGAGCTCGGCCATCAATCCCGCCTGCGTGTGCAAGCGACCGGCGGTATCGGCGATGAGGATGTCGAAGTCGCGCGCCTTGGCTGATTGCAGCGCATCGAAAGCCACCGAAGCCGCGTCGGCATTCTGCCCTTGCGACACGACGACCACGTTGTTGCGTTCGCCCCATATCTTTAACTGTTCAACAGCAGCGGCACGAAAGGTATCGCCGGCGGCCAGCATCAGGCTATGGCCGTCTTCCTGGAAACGCCGGGCGAGCTTGCCGATGGTGGTGGTCTTGCCGACGCCGTTGACGCCAACCGTCAGAATCACGAACGGCTTGGCGGCCGGATCGATCACCAGCGGCTTGCTGACCGGCGCCAGCATCGCCAGCAGCTCGATGCGCAGGCTGGCGAGCAGGGCGCGGGTGTCGGCGAACTCGCGCGCTTTCATGCGGCGACGCAATTGTTCGACCAAAGCGGTCGTGGCCGGTACGCCGACATCGGCGCTGATCAGCGCGGTTTCGATTTCGTCGAGCAGATCATCGTCGAGCCGGGGGTGGCGCGAAAACAAGCCGCCAAAGCTGCGCGCCAGCAGGCTGCTGCCGATGGTTTCTCGGATGGCCTTTCGCTCGGCCTCGGCGCGAGCGGCTTTTTCTTCCTGACGGGCAGTGAAGGCGCGGGCGAGGTCGTCCGGACTGAAGCCGGTGCCTGCGCCGGCCTTGGTCTCGACCTTGTCGGGTTTTTTCTTGAGGAATTCGAACATCGGCGCCGGAATTGCGGACAATACCGCCATGTTAGCACCCACATCCATGGCGTCCCGATGACCCGCACGTCTCCGCCCGGCCACGTCCGCATCATTGCTGGTACTTTGCGCGGATCGCGGTTGCCGGTGCCGGTTTCGCCGGGCTTGCGCCCGACCGCTGACCGACTGCGTGAGACGCTGTTCAATTGGCTGCAAGGCGAGGTCGAGGGCCGGCGGGTGCTGGATCTGTTTGCCGGTACCGGCGCACTCGGACTGGAGGCGGCGTCCAGAGGCGCATTGGAAGTGACGTTGGTGGAACGCGATCCTGGCCTCGCAGTCAGTCTGGGTGAAACCACGCGGAGGCTGAAAGTGCTGGCCGTGCGAGTCGAGCGAGCCGATGCGCTGGCGTGGCTGGGGCGCGATCCCGTACCCCGTTTCGACCTGGTTTTCCTGGACCCGCCGTTCGATGCCGACCTTTGGCAACGGGCTGCCCAAGCCCTGGTCCCCTGGCTGGCGCCGAACGCCTGGGTGTATGTCGAGTTGGCGCGCGCAGCCGTGTTCCAGCCACCGGCCGGCTGGCGATTGCACCGCGAAAGCAGCAGTCGCGACGTCCGTGCAGTGCTCTACGGCACGGAATCCCCTGTTGCCGCTGCTACACTAGCCGGCAGCACCTAGGGGACAGGAATCGCATAGGCATGAGTCCGCCGCGCAACCGGATCGCCGTCTATCCCGGCACCTTCGACCCGATCACCAACGGCCATGTCGATCTGGTGAGTCGTGCGTCCGGGTTATTCGAGCTGATCGTGGTCGGTGTGGCCGAAAGCCCCGGCAAGAATCCGGCGTTGCCCTTGGCAGAGCGCATCGAATTGACGCGGGTGGCCTTGTCCGGAGTCAAGAACGTCGAAGTTCGCGGCTTTGACTCCCTGCTGGCGACCTTCGTTGCCGAAGTCAGTGCCGGTGTCGTGCTGCGCGGATTGCGCGCGGTCTCCGATTTCGAATACGAATTCCAGCTTGCCAGCATGAACCGGCATCTGATCCCCGACGTCGAGACACTGTTCCTGACGCCGGCTGAACAACACAGTTTCCTGTCATCCTCCCTGGTTCGCGAGATTGCTCGCTTGGGCGGGGATGTTTCGGCGTTCGTGCATCCCGCCGTGGCCGCCGCGCTGACGGCCCGCTGGCAGCATCCCTGAGTGGCTCAACTGCGATGAGGTTTGTCATGATCCGATTGTTCACCGCCGCATTGATGTTCGCCGCAATTCTCGTCCTGCCTGCTTGCGAGTCCGGCGATGAAACTGCAGCGCCCAAGAAGGCTGCCGCGACGACCAAACTGGTTGCCCCGGCCGGCAATGATGACGAAGCCTGGAAGTTCTACCTCCAGCAGGTCGTGAGGCAGCATATGGATGCTGTGACCGACCGCGTATTTCCATACTACCTCCCAGCCAACAGCACCGTGCCGACCCCTGGCGACTCTGAAAACAAGAGCCAGTACGATCGCCAGCTGGAAAACGTCAGCAGCGTGGTCGGGCGCACCGTATTGCCGGGCAATATGCTGGTGTTCGGTTCGCCGGACAGTGCCAAGATGGCCGACCTGATAGTCGCCGCCTTTGCTGGCGCCAAGGCCGATTCCCTGCGTGGCTCGCAAGTGCTGTTCATCGGCAAGCCGGCCGACAGCGATCGGGTCAAGGCGGCGGCCGAGGCGACCGGGGCGACGTATCTATTCGTCGAAGACAAGTAAGGCAAGAGACAGGCAGTGCCGCTTTGGCGGCGCGCCATGACGACATGGCACTTCGAATCAATGAGCTTTGCATCAACTGCGATGTTTGCGAGCCGGCCTGCCCGAACCAGGCGATCAGTCAGGGCGAGACGATCTATCTGATCGATCCGGCGCGCTGTACCGAATGCGTGGGCCATTTCGACGAGCCGCAGTGTGTGGTGGTTTGTCCGGTCGAATGTATCGACAAAGATCCCGCGCATGTAGAGAGCGAACAGCAACTACTCGCCAAGCTGCTGGTATTGCAGGAGCAAGCGCAATGAAACTCTGGTCCATCCTCGGTAATTCCCAGAAGCTGGATGGCGGCGCCATGTTCGGCAATGCTCCGAAAGCGATGTGGCAACAGTGGTTGCCGCCCGATGAACACAATCGCATCCCGCTGGCTTGCCGGGCCTTGCTGGCCGAAGGCCTGGCCGGCAAGCGGGTATTGTTCGAGGCTGGCATCGGTGCCTTTTTCGATCCAAAAATGCGCGAACGCTATGGTGTCGTCGAGCCGCAGCATGTGCTGCTCGACTCCCTGCGCGACGCCGGTTTTAGTCATGAAGATATCGACGTGGTGGTGCTCTCGCACCTGCATTTCGACCACGCCGGCGGGCTGCTGTCGCCATGGCGCGAAGGCCAGGCGCCGAGCCTGCTGTTTCCGAACGCCACTTTCGTGGTTGGTGCGAAGCATTGGCAGCGCGCCTGCCATCCGCACCCGCGCGATCGCGCCAGTTTCATTCCCGAGTTGATGCCACTGCTCGAAAAAAGCGGTCGCCTGCAAATCGTCCAAGGCGAACACTGCGAAGCCCTGGGCCCCTCCGTGCGCTTCCACTACAGCGACGGCCACACGCCGGGCCTGATGCTGGCCGAGATCGTCGGCGTGAACGGCCAGGACGGGGTAGTGTTTTGCTCGGACCTGATCCCCGGTTGTTCCTGGGTACATGTGCCGGTGACCATGGGTTATGACCGCTACCCGGAAATGGTGGTGGATGAGAAGAAAGCTTTTCTCGACGAAAAATTGACGCGCGGGGTGCGATTGTTCTTCACACATGATCCCGCTTGCGCGCTTGCGGGCGTTCGCCGCGACGACAAGGGCCGGTACACCTGCATCGATGAACTCGCGGAACTCGTGCACTTTCCACTCGCGACCTGAGCATTCATTCCACCAACAAGGGCATTCCATGATCACCCTGCTATATGCCGGCCTGTGCACCATCCTCGTCGTCGTACTCGCCAGTCGCGTCGCTTACTGGCGCTTCCGGCACAAGATCGGCATTGGCGACGGCGGCGACCGCGAGCTGCTCAAGCGCGTTCGCGCCCATGGCAATGCCATCGAGAACATGCCGCTGGCATTGATCCTGCTGGGTGGTATGGAGTTGAACGGCTACAGCGGCAACATCATCCACGGCTTTGGCGTGGTGCTGTTTGTCTCGCGCCTGGCTCACGCCATCGGATTGAGCATCAGTAGCGGAACGTCCGTTGGTCGATTCGCCGGATCGCTGTTCACCTGGCTGCTGATGTTGACCATGGCCGGCTTCGCCATCGTCGGCTACTTCATGCAGTTCGCGAACCCGCCGCCGTACTGATTCGCATCGACAGAGCCAGCAGCGCGGTCAGGATCGCCAGCACGGCGCCGGCGAGGAAGGTAGCGATGTGCCCGGACCAACTCCACAAGCCGCCGGCCAACAGGCTCGCGAACAGGGCCATCACGCCGCGCGCCAGGTTGATCACACCGAAAGCGGTGCCGCGGAGTTTTTCCGGCGCGACATCGGCGACCAGGGCGGCGATCAGGCCTTCGGTCAAGCCCATGTGCACGCCCCAAAGCGCGATGCCAGCCATCACCCAGGGCAGGCTGGTGTCGAGTGCCAGCATCAAGTCGGCGGCCACCATCACCACGCAGCCCAGCGCCAGCAAGACATGGCGGGACATGCGGTCGGACAGCTTGCCAGCCGGATAGGCGGTGATCAGGTAAGTCGCGCTCATCACCACCAAGGTCAACGGGATCCAATTCCGCGACAAGCCCGCGTCCTGCGCGCGCAACACCAGGAAGGCTTCGGAAAATCGCATCAGGGTGAACATCAGCACCAGCCCGACCAGCGCCCAGAATGCCTTGGGATAATCCTTGGCACGGAATCCGGCGAACGGATTGCCCTTGCCCACCGACTTCGGAACGTTCGCCGGCTCGGTGACGCCGAACAGCAGCACGGCCACCGTGATGATGGCCGGAATGCAGGCCACCCAGAACACCGCGCGGATGCCGAATCCCAGGCCGACCATAAGGCCGATCGCGATCAAGGGGCCGGCGAAGGCGCCGACGGTATCCATGGCTTGGCGCAGGCCGTAGGCGGCACCGCGTTGCTCGGGCGCGGTCACGTCGGCGACCAGGGCGTCGCGTGGCGCGCCGCGGATGCCCTTGCCAATGCGGTCGATGAAGCGCGCGGCGAACACGGTCAGCGCCGAGTTCGCGATCGGGAACAGCGGCTTGGTCAGCGCCGCCAGGCCGTAGCCAAGCAGGATCAGCGGCTTGCGCTTGCCGAGGCGATCGGACAGCACGCCGGAAAAAATCTTCGAGATCGAAGCGGTCGCCTCGGCCACGCCTTCGATGAACCCCAGCGTCAGCGCACTGACGCCGAGCGTGCCGACCAGGAAGATCGGCAGCAGGCCATGGATCATCTCCGAGGACATGTCCATGCACAGGCTGACCACGCCCAGCGCCCAAACGCTGCGCGGCAGGCCGGCCTTGCGGGGTGCTTCGGACGTCATGGCCGCAGGTTCGTGGTTCGAACTACGCGGCGGCTTACGCGGCTTCCGCCTGGGCCTTGCGCGGCCCGTTGAGCAAGGCGTGGCGGATGTGCTCGACGACCAGGTCCACTTCTTCGGAGGTCACGCCGAAATGCGGGGTGAAGCGCAGCGAATTGGTGCCGCCGTGGATCACGCCGATGCCGCGCTCGCGCATGTATTCCTCGGTCGAGCCGACGCCATAGCACTTGAAATCGCCCGACAATTCGCAGGAGAACAGCAGGCCGGTGCCCTGGACCTTGGTGATCAGGCCACCGAGTTCGCCCTTGAGCTTCTCGATCTTGTCGAGGAACTCGCGGCCGCGTTCGCGGATGTTGGCGCGCAGGGACGGCGTCAGCTGGCCGAGCACGGTCGTGGCGATGTCTATCGCGCGCGGATTGGTGGTCATGGTGTTGCCGTACACGCCCTTGCGATAGAGCGCGGCGGTGCGTTCGGTCACGGCCAGCACCGACAGCGGGTACTGGCCGCCGTTGAGCGCCTTGGAATAGGTCTCCATGTCCGGTGCCTCCAGGCCTTCGAAGCCCGGGTAGTCGACGATCGAGAGCACGCCGTGGGCACGCAGCCCGGCCTGGATCGAATCCACCATCAGCAGGGTGCCATGCGCTTTGGTCAGCTCGCGCGCGGCGGCGTAGAACGCCGGCGGCACGGACCGGCCCGGGTCGCCTTCGCCCATCACCGGCTCGAGGAACATGGCTTCGAAGTACCAGCCATTCGTTTCCGCGTCGGCGAAGGCCTGGCGCAGTTGTTCGATCGAATACGGTTCAATGGTGATGACGCTGTTCTCGCCGCGGAAGCTGGCTAGGTGCTGGACATAGGTGCTGCGGCTGGAATCGGAATACAGCGCCGGCCGCTCAGTGCGGCCGTGGAAGGCGCCCTTGACCACCAGGCGCTTGACCGTGCGGCCGGCGTGCGGACCGCCGATGTCGGTGTGGATCTTGGTGTTGACGTCAGCGAAGCGCGCGGCCAGCGACACCGATTCCGAACCCGAATTCAGGCACAGGAACTTGCTGTACGGGCAGGCGCCACGGGTGTGGCCGATTTCCTTGCGCAGGGCGCGCGCCACGCGTAGCTGCGACAAGCTCGGCGACATGATGTTGGCCATCACCTGCGGCTTGGCCATGGTAGCGAGCACGGCTTCCGGTGTGTGGCCGAAGCCGAGCATGCCGTAGCCGCCGGAATCGTGCAGGACGCGACCTTTCAAGGTGATCACCCATGGACCGCGCGCGGCGATGGCGACGTAGGGGTTGACGGCATCGTCGGCGTAGAAATTGACGAAACCGTTCTGCACGGCCTCGATCTGCGCCTGCTCGTCGAGTTCGAGCAATTCGGCGAACTCGCCCTTGATCGATGCGTACTGGTCGGCGGCGGCCTGGGCCGCGGCGGTCAGCTCCGGAAACTTGCCGGCGAGCTTGAGCAGGCTGGCGTCGCTGAGTCCGGTGGTGCGCAGGGCACCGGCGTGGCCGCGCAGCGGCTTGAGCAAGTCGAGCAGGTTCATCTTGGTTCTCCCGTGGCCTTCGCCCTTGTTTCCCACATGGGGAATTTTGGTAGGCAAAGCAATGATTTAGGCGCTAATTCTACCATGCCGCTTTTGCCGATATAA
>JANXRY010000076.1 GCA_025356635.1 Gammaproteobacteria bacterium | reverse complement strand
GTAGAAATTGACGAAACCGTTCTGCACTGCCTCGATCAGCGCCAGCTCGACGAGTTCGAGCAATTCGGCGAACTCGCCCTTGATCGCGGCGTACTGGTCGGCGGCGGCCTGGGCGGCGGCGCTCAGTTCCGGGAATTGCCCGGCGAGCTTGAGCAGGGAGGCATCGCCGAGACCGGCGGTGCGCAGGGCGCCAGCATGGCCACGCAGCGGCTTGAGGATGTCGAGGATGTTCATGCGGATCTCCCGTTCCTGGAGCGACGCCGCGCAGGAGTTACCTGCGCGCATCTTTTCCAGTTAAAGCAATGATTTAGAGCGCCAGTTTACCATGGCGCAAACGCCGATATAACCCCCAAAAACCCGGGGAAAACCGGGTTTTCTGTCGGCCGGCTACAATGCGACCCCGCGTCCAGGCCTGGCGATGAACAAGTCCGACTTCCACTACGAATTGCCGCCCGGGCTGATCGCGCAATCGCCGCTACCCGAACGCTCGGCCAGCCGGATGTTGGTCGTGCCGCCGGCACCGGCAGCCTTTGCCGACCTCGGTATGCGTGACTTGCCGGGCTTTCTGCAAGCCGGCGACCTGTTGGTGTTCAACGACACCCGGGTGATCCCGGCGCGTTTGTACGGCAACAAGGACAGCGGCGGCCGGGTCGAGATCCTGATCGAGCGCATCACCGGCGCGCACGAGGTTATTGCCCAGGTCGGCGCCAGCAAATCGCCCAAGTCCGACTCCTTCATCACTCTTGATGAAGGCACGCGCGTCCGGGTGTTGGGACGTGATGGCGAGTTCTACCGATTGCATTTCGAGACCGCCGAGCCATTGGAGAAACTGCTGCTGCGCGCCGGACGCATGCCGCTGCCGCCGTATATCCAGCGCGATACCGACATCAGCGATGACGAGCGCTACCAGACGCTGTTCGCACGCCACACTGGCGCTGTGGCCGCACCGACCGCCGGCCTGCATTTCGACGAGCCCTTGCTGGCGGCGATAAAAGCGTGCGGCGTCGAGTTCGGCCACGTGACCCTGCATGTTGGCGCCGGCACGTTTCAGCCGATGCGCAGCGAATCGCTGAGCGAGCACCGGATGCACAGCGAATGGCTGAACGTCGGCGCCGAGTTATGCGCGCAGATCGCCCGGACCCGCGCCGCCGGCGGTCGCGTGATCGCCGTCGGCACCACCGTGGTGCGGGCGCTGGAGTCGGCGCTGCAGGACGGCGTGCTGAAACCTTTCGCCGGCGAGACGCGGATCTTCATCTTCCCGGGCTACAAGATTCGCTCGGTCGATGCGATGGTCACCAATTTCCACCTTCCGGAAAGCACGTTACTGATGCTGGTGTCGGCCTTCGCCGGGCGGGAACACATCCTTGAGGCCTATCAGCACGCGGTGGCGCAGCGCTACCGCTTCTTCTCCTATGGCGATGCCATGCTGTTGTATCCGCAGAACGAGGTCGGCGCATGAGCCGCATGCAATTCGAGAAATTCGGCCAGGATGGCGCCGCCCGACGCGGCCGACTGACGTTCCCGCGCGGAACCGTGGAGACGCCGGCCTTCATGCCGGTCGGCACTTACGGGACGGTCAAGGCGATGAAGCCGGTGGATATCGAGGCCATTGGTGCCGAGATCATCCTCGGCAATACCTTCCATCTGTTCTTGCGGCCAGGTCTCGATGTCATCGCGGCGCACGAAGGCCTGCATCGCTTCACCGGCTGGAACAAACCGATCCTCACCGATTCCGGCGGCTTCCAGGTCTGGTCGCTGGCCAAGCGCCGCAAGATCAGCGAGCAGGGCGTGACTTTTGCATCGCCGGTGGACGGCTCGAAAATTTTTCTCGGCCCCGAGGAAAGCATCCAGATCCAGCGCGTGCTCGGTTCGGACATCGTGATGATCTTCGACGAATGCACGCCGTACCCGGCCACCGAGAAGCAGGCGCGCGACTCGATGGAGCTGTCGCTGCGCTGGGCGGCGCGCTCGAAAGCCGCGCACGAAGGCAATGATGCCGCGCTGTTCGGGATCGTCCAGGGCGGAACGTTTCCAGAGTTGCGCGCTCGCTCGGCGGAAGGCCTGAAGGCGATCGGCTTCGACGGCTACGCGGTCGGTGGCCTGGCCGTGGGCGAGCCGGCAGCCGAGCGCGAGGCGACGCTCGACGCGATCTGCCCGCAGCTGCCCGACGACAAGCCGCGCTACTTGATGGGCGTGGGCAAACCCGAAGACATCGTCGAGGCGGTGGCGCGCGGCGTGGACATGTTCGATTGCGTCATGCCGACCCGCAACGCCCGCAACGGCCACTACTTCACTGGCTTCGGCCAGGTGCGCATCCGCAATGCCCGCTACGAGCAGGATCTGCGCCCGATCGAGCCCGGTTGCGCCTGCCATGCCTGCGCCAATGGATTTACCCGCGCCTACCTGCGCCACCTCGACAAGTGCAACGAGATCCTGGCTTCTATGCTGGCCACCATCCACAACCTGCACTACTACCAGCAGTTGATGCGTGAAATCCGGGTGGCCATCGAGACGAGCCGGTTCTCCGAGTTCAGGGTTGCTTTCTATGCGGCCCGTACTGGCGAAGAATCCTGAGCCCCACACGGTGGAAGGGGCCATGGCCCCGGCTTAGCGCCGCCAACGACGCCGGTGCCACGGCCCCTCCCACGGTGGGCTGCTGTGGCATAATTGCGCGCTTTGAACGCTCCCAACGGATTGCCACCCCCATGTCCCCGCTCGATTTGCTGATTGCCCCCGCCCAAGCCCAGGCTGTTGGCGCCCCCACCGGTAACCCACTGACCGGCCTGCTGCTGCCGCTCGGTTTCATCGCGATCATGTTCTTCGTGATGGTTTGGCCGCAAATGAAACGCCAGAAAGCGCAGCGTGAGATGCTGTCCAAGCTGGCCAAGGGCGACGAAGTCATCACCAATGGCGGCATCGCCGGGCGCATCGACGACGTCGGCGACAGCTTCGTCACGGTCGAGATCGCCGATGGCGTCCGGGTCAAACTGCAGAAAGGCGCGATCAGCGCTGTGTTACCGAAGGGCACGTTGAAGTCGGTCTGATCCGCCCCCATCCACCCTGAACTCGCCCGCCGGCACAGGTTGTTTCGTCATGCTTGAGTTTTCCCGCTGGAAGTACGCTCTGGTCGCGCTGATCCTGTTGTTCGCCGCGACCTACGCCATGCCCAATTTTTATTCGCAGGATTCGGCCGTGCAGGTATCGGCCAACCGCGGCTTCACGGTTGACGCAGCGCTTGTTGGCCGGGTGAGCGCGCTGCTCAAGCAGCATGCGATCCCGTACAAGAACGTAGACCTCGAGGGCAGCAGCCTGATGGTCCGGCTGCGTGATGGCGAAGCCCAGCTAAAGGCAGCAGACCTGGTCCGGCCCGAGCTTGGCGATGGCTACACAGTGGCGCTGAACTTGGCCTCGACCGTGCCGTCATGGCTCACAGCAATCGGCGCCAAGCCGATGACGCTCGGCCTCGACCTGCAAGGCGGCGTGCACTTTCTGATGGAAGTCGACCAGAACGCCGCGCGCACCAAGCGCGAAGATGCCTATGCCGATGAAATCCGCGCGATCCTTCGCGAGGCCAAGATCCGCTATGGCGATGTCAGCCGCAGTGGTGATGGCGTCCTGGTCCGGTTGAACACCGCCAGCGAGCGTCCGAAGGCGCTGACCCTGCTGGCCCGAGGCCTGCCCAAGCTGGTGTTCACTGAAATCGAGGACGGCAACGGCCAGTCATTGCGTGGCACCGTCACGCCCGAAGAGATCAAGGCGATCGCCGACGGCGCGATCGAGCAGAACGTCACCACGCTGCGCAACCGCATCAACAGCCTCGGCGTGGCCGAGCCGATCATCCAGCGCCAGGGCAGCCAGCGCATCGTCGTGCAACTGCCGGGCGTCCAGGACACGGTCGCAGCGAAGAACGCGCTCGGTGCCACCGCCACCCTCGAATATCGCGCGGTGGTCGAGGGCGATGCGCTCGGTGCCATGAACGGCGGCCCGGTGCCGCCGGGTGCGCGCCTGTATTTCCGCCGGGCGCAAACACCCGGTGGCCCCAGGATTCCGGTGTTGCTGTCCAAGCGCACGATCGTCACTGGCGACCAACTGGTCGATGCGACCCCGGGTTTCGACCAGCAAAGCGGCCAGCCGGACGTCTCGGTCAAGCTCGACAGCATCGGCGGCAAGCGCATGTTCGAGCACACCCTCGACAACGTCGGCAAGCCGATGGCGATCGTCTACATCGAGCGCCGGCCGCAAACGAAGATCGTCGACGGCAAGGAAGTGCGCTCGTCGATCGAGACCCAGGAAGTGATCAGCGTTGCCACCATCAATGGGGTGTTCGGCCGCGACTTCCAGACCACTGGCCTGGATCCGGCCGAAGCCGAACAGTTGGCCAAGCAGCTCAAATCCGGTGCGCTGGCCGCGCCGGTGGATATCGTCGAAGAGCGGGTGATCGGGCCGTCGCTGGGCCGTGACAACATCGAGGCCGGCCGCAAGGCGGTCGAGATCGGCTTCCTGCTGGTCTGCGCCCTGATGATCGTCTACTACCGGGTATTCGGCGTGATCTCGGTGCTGTCGTTGTTCTTCAACCTGTTGTTGCTGAGCGCGTGTTTGTCGGTGCTCGGCGCCACCATGACCATGCCAGGCATCGCCGGCATCGTGCTGACCCTGGGTATGGCGATCGACGGCAACGTGCTGATCTGCGAACGCATCCGCGAGGAATTGCGCCTGGGGAACTCGCCGGTATCGAGCATCAAGACCGGCTACGAGCGTGCCTGGACGGTCATCCTTGACTCCAACGTCGCCAAGATCATTGCCGCACTCGCGCTGTTCTCATTCGGTTCTGGGCCAGTACGCGGCTTCGCGCTGGTGCTGCTGTTCGGTGTCGCCACTTCGATGTACACCTCGGTCACGGTCAGCCGCGCGATGGCCACCCTGGTCTACGGCCACGGCCGCAAGACCAAGCGCATTTCAGTTGGGGGCGGGTTCTAAGCCCGAAATACAAGTCATGGAATTTTTCAATCCCAACAGCAATGTCAACTTCATGGGCGTACGCCGCTGGTCTGTGCTGGCCTCCGTGCTGCTCATGGCACTGTCGATCGGTTCGCTGGCAACCCGCGGCCTGAACCTGGCACTGGATTTCACCGGTGGCAGCCTGGCCGAAGCGACTTATGCCCAGCCGATCGAGCAACAGGCAGTGAGCGCTTCCCTGGAAGCGGCCGGAATCCACAACACCGTCGTGCAACGCTACGATTCCACCAGCTTCGCGATCCGGCTCGGTCCGGCCGAAGTGGACTTGCTTGCCAAGTCGGCCCCCGCGCCTGCCGCGGGCGAGTCCGGCCTTGATCGTCGCAACGCCCAGGTTTCGGCCGGCCTGCTCAAGGCTCTCTCCGCAGGTGGGCGTCAGGTCAAACTGAAGCCCACCGTCTATGTCGGTCCGCAGGTCGGTGCCGACCTGGCCTACAACGGCGTGGTCGCAGTGGTATTGGTCCTGCTTGGGATCATCTGCTACATCTGGATCCGCTTTGAATGGAAGTTCGCGGTTGCGACCGTGGTCACCGAATTGCACGACGTTCTGCTTACGGTCGGCTTCTTCTCGCTGACCGGCATGGAATTCGACCTGACCGTACTGGCGGCAATCCTGGCGGTCGACGGCTATTCGGTGAATGACACTATTGTGGTGTTCGATCGCGTTCGTGAGCTGTTCAAGACCACCCGCAACCTCAAGCCGGTGGAGGTGCTCAATCGCGCGGTGAATACGACGCTATCGCGTACGATCATGACCTCGTTGGCGACCCTGCTGACGGTGCTGGCGCTGTTCTTCTTCGGTGGCCCGACCTTGCACGGCTTCTCGACCGCGCTGATCGTCGGCATCATCGTCGGCACGCTGTCTTCGATCTTCTTCGCCAACCCGGTGCTGTTGTGGCTGGGCGTGACCAAGCAGGACCTGATGCCGAAGGCCAAGGAAGACGCGGAGCTTGCTCGCCGGCCGTGATGGTCTTCTGTAGGAACGATGGAAATCGCGACCCGGTCACGCCCTGGGTCGCGATTTCCATCGCTCCTACAACGGCACGTCAATCGCAGGCGGTGGCGTAGCCCGACTGCACCAGCGACTTCTGCAGCGCCTCGCAGAACTTGACGTTGCCGGCGACGATCTGGCGGCCGTCGAGCAATTTCTCGCCACGGCCACGGTAATCGCAAACGCGACCGCCGGCTTCACGCACCAGTAAGATGCCTGCGGCAATGTCCCAAGGCTTGACGCCGGCCTCGAAGTAGCCGTCGGCGCGACCGCAGGCGATGTAGGCCAGGTCGAGCGCGGCCGAGCCGGTGCGGCGAAAATCCTCGGCTTCCTGCAGCAGTACGCGCAGTGCCTCGAACTGCGGCGCAATGCGCGCGCGTTCGCGTGGCGGAAAGCCGGTGATCAACAAGCTGCCGGCCAGTTCCTTGCGCTCGCTGACCCGGATCTTCTTGTCGTTGAGAACGGCGCCGGCGCCTTTGCTGGCGGTAAACAGTTCGTTGCGCAGCGGATCGAAGATCACGCCGTCGGTGGGCTCGCCGTTCTCGACTAGGGCGATCGAGACGCAGAAATGCGGCATCCCGCGCAGGAAATTGGAGGTGCCATCAAGCGGATCGATCACGAAAGTCTGCCGGCCTTTGCCCATCGCGCCTGATTCCTCGGCCAGGAAGGCGGCTTCGGGGTAGGCACGGCGCAATTCCTTGATGATTTCCTTCTCGGCCAGCGAATCGACTTCGCTGGCGAAATCATGGCGGTTCTTCTCGACGATATTGAGGCTGTCGAGCTTGCTCATGTGGCGCAGGATCACCGTGCCTGCCTGGCGGGCGGCCTTGACCATCACATTGACGACGGGTTTTTGCATCCGCACATGATACCAGCTAGCCCCATCGCGACGGTTCCGAAGGTAAAATGCGCCATGAGCGAGAACCTGCGCATCGTGCTGGTGGGCACGCAACACCCGGGCAACATCGGCTCGGCGGCCCGGGCCATGAAGACCATGGGCTTGTCCCGGTTGGTGTTGGTCGCGCCGCTGCGCTTCCCGCATCACGAGGCCGATGCCCTTGCCGCCGGTGCCGTGGATGTGCTCGCCGCTGCCGAGATCCATGCAACCCTCGCCGATGCCGTCGCCGACTGCCGCCTGGTGATTGCGACCACGGCCCGACAACGCACCGTGCCGATGTCCGAACTGTCTGCCAAAGCGGCGGCGCAGCGACTGCGCGAAGAGTCCAAGCTCGGTGCTGTCGCCCTGGTGTTCGGTCGTGAGCGGACCGGACTGGAAAACGAGGAATTGCAGCGCTGCCATGTCGCGGTCACGCTGCCGGCCAACCCCGACTACAGTTCGCTCAATATTGCTGCCGCTGTGCAGATCCTCGCCTATGAACTTCGGCTCGCGATGCTGGCGGCCGGGGAGGTGGTGGCGAACGGTCGCGAGAGTGCTGATCCAGAACTCGAGCCGGCGAGCCAGCGCGAAATTGAAGGATTCTTCGCGCACCTGGCCGGTTACCTGGAACAAATCGATTTCCACAAGGGCCACTCGCCGGAAATTGTCGAGCAGCGCTTGCGCCGTCTGTTCCTGCGCGCCCAGCCGGCGCCGCGCGAGCTGCGCATCCTGCGCGGCATCCTCTCCGACAGCCAGCGCTTGTTGCGACTATCCAGGCCGGATTGAGCTGGATCTCCAGAGCCTGCGCGCCAAGCCCGCTTTCGGGTAGGCTTGGGTTCCAAATATCCAGTCCGAGAACCCGGATGCCGGAGCCGCAAGCACGATGCCAATGATTGCCTTCAAGGGACTGCGCGGCCAGTTGCTCGGCACCATGGCCGTGCTCCTGGTCATCTTGCTTGCGATCTTCGCGGCCTACTGGCAGGGCGAGGAAGCCAACCACCGGGAAATGCTGTCCTTGTCGCAATCGGCCACGGAACAGCTGTCGCGCAGCGAGCTTCGCCGTCGCGGGGAACACATTGCTGCCGAGCTCTCGGCGCATCTGGTACCGATGCTGCAAGAAGGCGATGCTGCGGCCATCAATGAACTCGTCGGCGACATGGTGCATCACTCGAACCTGCGTTATCTGATTGTCTACGACGGTAATGGCAGAGTGCTCGTCTCCACCGATGGCCTCGCCCGGAGCGGCCAGCTGATGACCGATCCGCTGGCCGCTGCCGTGTTGCAGGCCGGAGGTCGCAAGGAACAGTGGCCGAACGGCTTGTTGGAAATCGCAGTTCCCATCGAACACACCGGTCAAGCTTTGGGAGGCTTGCGGGTTGGCCTGTCCTATACCGGGCCGGACCCTGGGAATGCTGTCATTTTCGAACCGATCGTACGCCGCCTGAATGCCAATTCCCTGCGCCACCACCTGTGGATCGTGGTGATCGTCGTGGTCCTCCTGGTCGTGACCGGTGTGTACGCCGTGCTACTGGAACGCCGCGTCTTCGGGCCGATCCGCCGGCTAGCGCGACTCATGCAAGAAGACACTCCCGGCAGTTCCCAGCCACTTCCTGAACTGGCCTTGCGTGATGACGAGATCGGCGAACTGATGCAAGCGTTCACGCGCATGCGTGCGGGAATCGCCAAGCATGATCGCGAAATCCGGCGGTTGGCATTCGTTGATCCGCTGACCGGCATGGCCAATCGCCTGGCATTCCGGCAGTCGCTGGACGACCGCTTGCTCACACTTCGCGCCAGCCATGACGAGCTGGCACTGCTATTCATCGATATTGATGATTTCAAGCGGGTCAATGACACGCTCGGTCACGAATCGGGTGACGAGGTGCTCAGCCAGCTCTCGGTTCGAGTTCGCCTGGTGCTGGAAAAGTTCGGTGCCCAGGCCGCGGATATCGCCCGGTTCGGTGGCGACGAGTTCATCGTGCTGTACCTGGCCAAGGACATCCGGGCCGCCTCTGCGCGCATGGCCGAGGCCTTGATCGTGGAAATTGAACGTCCGCTGGCGGTGGGTGGCCGGCAAGTCTTTCTCGGGGCTTCGATTGGCATCACTTTGTTTCCGGACGATGCTACTCACGCCGGACAATTGCTCAAGAACGCCGATATCGCCATGTACCAAGCCAAGGTCGCCGGCAAGAATTGCTACCGTTTCTACAGTCGGGCGCTGGACCGCGCGGTCGAGCGGCGCGTTCAGCTCGAGCAGGACTTGCGCGGTGCCTGGAGCCGTGGCGAGTTGAGCCTGGTTTACCAGCCGATCTACCAGCTCGCTGATGGCAACATCGTCGGTGCCGAAGCGCTGTTGCGCTGGCAGCATCCGCATCTCGGGATGGTTCCGCCGGTGGTGTTCATCGAGGTCGCTGAACAGACCGGCCTCATCGAGGACATCGGCCGGGCAGTGTTGGAACAGGCTTGCAAGGATGCCTCGCAATGGTCGGCAACGACCGCAGGCAAGCCATTCGTCTCGGTGAACATTTCCCCGCGCCAGCTACGCAGCGGTGAGTTGCCGGATGTGGTCAGCAACGCCCTGCGCAGTTCCGGCCTGATCGCCTCGCAGCTGCACCTCGAACTGACCGAAACGGCGGTGTTGGTCGACGAAGACCAGGCCAGCGCATTGCTGTCACGGGTTCGCGCGACCGGCGTCAAGGTTTGGCTGGACGACTTCGGGACCGGCTTCTCGGGCCTGAGCCACTTGCGCCGGGTTCCGGTGGATGGCGTCAAGATTGATCGCAGCTTTGTCGCCGACCTGCTGCGCGATCCCGATGACCTGGCGCTTACCACCGCGATTATCGCCATGGCACATTCGCTTTCGATCACCGTCGTGGCCGAAGGTATCGAATCCGATGGGCAGTGCCAGATCCTGCGCGAACGCGGCTGCGACCAGGGTCAGGGATTTCTTTTTGGCCGGCCGATGGACGCGAAAGAAGCCGCTCGCCAGTTTCACGCTTGAGCCTGCGCTGGCTTAACGGAAAAGGGCAATGGCCCAGGCGGTAATCTGCCCGGAAAAACCCGCGACCACGATGATTTCCGCCAGCCCCAGCAACCACGCCAGCAACATCAGGCAGCCGTCGCGTTCGATCAGCGCCATCGCGTAGGCGAACAGGAGCAGGCCGAAGGGAATGTTGGTGAACGGCAATGGCAGCGCCAGCAACACGCCCAGCACGATCAGCATCAGGCCGGTGAAGAAATGTGCCGCCGGATGGTCAAGCAGGATCTGCGCACGCGGCCGGGTCAGGCGTTCGATGCGTTCCAGCCAGCGACCCATCCGGTCGCGGAAATGCACCAGCGTGCGGCGGCGGATCTGGTGCCGTGCCAACGGACCGGGTAGCCATGGGTGGTGCAGTCGCGCCAGGAACTGGATGCCAATCAGGACAATGAAGGTTCCGCAGACCGAACCCTGGCCGGCCGGCACGGGAATAAAGCAGGGCAGCAAGACCAGCAACAGGAACAAGCCGAATGCCCGTTCGCTGAAACGGTCGAGCAGTTCGGCCAGGCTGAGAGTGCCGTCCGGCTCGCCTTCCGCCAACTTTTCCAGCAATGCCCGGGTGCTGATCGGGCGGTTGGGTGGAACCACCTGATCCTCGGCTGTCGGCATTCCGGTCAATTGGCCTCGGCTATGGCGCTCAACGCGCGCGCTATCAGCAGCTTGTCGATGCGGGCTCCATCCAGGTCAACGACTTCGATGCGCCAGCCTTGCCAGTCGAAATGTTCGCCGCTGTGCGGGATGCGGCCGAAATGCGCGATCACCATGCCGGCAACAGTGGTGAAGTCGTTGTCGTCCTCGCCCGGGAGCGAATGGAGGTTCAGCAGTTCGCGCAGTTCTTCGGTCGATAGCCGGCCATCGACCAGCCAGCTGCCATCCTCGCGTTCGATCACCAATGGCTCGTCGTCGCTGCGTTCGGCAGCCTGGGCGCGACCAAGCACCGCACCGAGCAGATCGTTGAGCGCGACCATGCCCTGGATATCGCCGTATTCATCGACGACCAGCGCGATCGATTGTTGTTCCTCGCGGAAGATTTCCAGGAGCTTGAGCGCATTGGTAGAATCGGAGACGAACAGGGCCGGGCGTAATTCGCGGAAAAGATCCTCGCTGGTCGCGCTGACGCGGCCAACCAGCGACTTCACTTCCAACACGCCGATCACATCGGTGTCGCTGTCGCGGTAGACCGGATAGCGCGAGAAGGGCGTCTCGCGCATTGTTTCCAGGTTCTCATCAAGGCTGGCATCGGCGTCCAGCCAGACAATCCGGGTGCGTGGCGTCATCAGCGAATCGGTGCTGCGATCGCCCAAGCGCAATACCCGGTTGAGCATGTTGCGTTCGTCTTCGTCGATCACGCCTTGTTCGTGGCTTTCCGCCACCAGATGGCGAATTTCTTCTTCCGTCACTTTCTCTTCGCCCAGGTTGCCGAAGCCGAGCAGGCGCATCAGGATGCGCGCCGAACCGGACATGATCACCACGCCGGGCTTGGCCACGGCGGCGAGGAAATGGATTGGAATGGCGACGCCGGCCGCGATTTTTTCCGGGCGCAGGGTACCCAACCGTTTCGGCAACAGTTCACCGATCACGCCGTAGAGAAAGACCATCACCAGGAAGCCGAGGGCAAAACCAATCCATTCGGAATACGCTGCGAGGAACGGCGCCGCTCGTGCCACTGGCCCGGCGAGTTTCCCGCCCAGGGTTTCGCCGCCGAAGTAGCCAGTCATCAGGCCGAGCAGGGTGATCCACACTTGCACCGAAGACAGGAACGATTCCGGGTGCTCGGCCAGATCCAGCGCTCGTCGGGCGCGCCGGCTGGTCTGAGCCATCTGTCGCAACCGGCTCTTGCGCGAGGTCAGCACGGCCATCTCCGACATGGCGAAGAATCCGTTCAGCACCACCAGCAAAATCACTACCAACAAGTCCAACATGCCGTTTCAACCGCCCGTGAAATGTTCCGAATTCAAACCCAGATGCACCAGGATACTGGCGGCGTAACCGAGCGCGATCGCCCAGGTCCAGCGCAGGTGCCCGAAGAAAGTGTACTTGCCTTGCGACACCCCCATCAGCGCTACGCCAGCGGCCGAGCCAACTGAGAGCAGGCTGCCGCCAACCCCGGCTGTGAGCGTGATCAGCAGCCATTGGCCGTGATCCATGGCTGGATTCATCTGCAAGACTGCGTACATGATCGGGATATTGTCCACGATCGCCGAGGCCAGGCCCAGAATCACGTTGGCGCTGGTCGGCCCGAGCTGGCCGTACAGTGACGCCGACGCCAGGTGCAGGAATCCGAGCGTCGCCAATCCACCCACGCACAGCAGCACCCCGTAGAAGAACAGCAAGGTGTCCCACTCGGCGCGAGCGATCAATTCGAACACGTTGTAACTTTCTTCGGGTCCGCGACCGGCGGCGAATTCGTGCCGGCGAATGAAAAATCCTTGCGCCTTGAGCAGGCCAAGCCCGGCCATCATCCCGAACACTGGCGGCATGTGCAGCCATTGCTTTGCTGTCACCGTGATTGCGATGGTGAAGGCGAACAAGCCGCAGATGAACCAGCCGCCGTATTTCACGTCGGCATCGTCGTGGCCGGCGGCCGGTTGGCCGTGGGGCAGGGCGAAATGCATGCAGATCGCTGGAATCAGCCAGTTGACCAGCGAGGGCAGGAAGATCCGGAAGAATTCGAAGAACTCGACCCGGTGCGCCTGCCAGACCATCAATGTGGTGATGTCGCCGAACGCGCACCAGGCGCCGCCGGCATTGGCGGCCACCACCAGGTTGATGAAGGCGAGGGTGATGAAGCGCATGTTTCCCGCACCGACCGCCAGGATCACCGCCGACATGATCAGCGCGGTGGTCAGGTTGTCGAGCACCGCCGAGAGGAAGAACGAGACGACGCCGGTGATCCAGAACAACTGGCGATAACTGAAGCCACGCGTGACCAGTTCCGCGCGCAGCGATTCGAATACATTGCGCTCGGTCATGGCCGCGACGAAGCTCATCGCCACGATCAGGAAAAAGAACAGCTCCGAGAATTCAAGAAAGATGTGCCGGAAGGCCGTCGCCGCGAAGTCCGCGCTTATTCCGGGCGTATTGGCGCCGTACCAGGCGATCAGGGTCCAGATCGCCGCCGCGGCCAGCATCACCGGCTTGGATTTGCGCAGGTCGATGCGCTCTTCCACCACGACCAGGGCATAGGCGACCACGAACAGCAGCAGGGCAGCGATGCCCATCGGATGCGCGGTCAAGTTGATGTACGGGGCGGACACCGTACAAGGATACACGCAGGCGGTTATCTGGCCCCGACTGCCAGATGCGCAAGGAGCCGTCATCTGCGGGTAAACTATGCGTCATGTGCCGGTACGGGGCCGGCGGAACCAAAGGGGCGTCCCAATGTTTTCCCTCCAGACCATCTTCGGCAAGGGCGACAAGTTCTATGGCCTGCTGGAAGCCAGTGCCGCTGCCGCGCGGGAAAGCACCCATGCCTTGGTCGAGCTGCTGGCCACGCCGGCGCCGCAGCGTTCGCTGGAGAAGTTCAAGCTGGCGCGTCAGCGTGAGAAGGACCTGGCCGCGCAGATCAGCCACGAGCTGGTAAACACCTTCGTCACCGCACTTGAGCGCGAGGACATCGATGCGCTGTCCAGTGCGCTGTACAAGATTCCCAAGATCGTGGAGAAATTCGCCGAGCGCTATACGCTGGCGGCGGGTCGCCTTGGTGACGTTGATTTCGCCTCGCGAGCGGCCATGCTCGAGCGCGCCTGCGAAGTCATCGAACAGATGGTCGGATTGTTGCGCAAGGGCATGAACATCGACACCAGCAAGGCGCTGAACGACAAGATGCAGTCGATCGAGGCCGAAGCCGATCGCCTGATCCTGGAGTTGTATCGCGACACCTATGCGCGCGAGACCGATCCGATGCGTTACCTGATACTCAAGGATTTGTTCGAACTTCTGGAAAAAGCCATCGATCGCTGCCGCGATGCCGGCAACGTGGTGCACCAGGTCGTCTTGAAGAATTCCTGAGGAGCTGGCCGTGCTGACCCTGCTCCTGCTCGTCATCGCGACGGCCTTGGTGTTTGAATTCATCAACGGCTTTCACGACACCGCCAATTCCATCGCTACCGTGGTCGCCACCAAGGTGCTGACGCCAATGCAGGCAGTCGGTCTTGCGGCCGCGACGAACCTGGTCGGTGCGTTCTGGGGCACGGCGGTCGCCAAGACCATTTCCTCGGGCCTGGTCAACGCCGATGTCATCGTACTTTCGTCGCAAGTGATCATCTGCGCGCTGGCGGGCGGCATCGTCTGGAATCTGTTCACCTGGTGGCGCGGGCTGCCGTCGTCGTCCAGCCATGCCCTGATCGGCGGCATTTGTGGTGCCGCACTGGCGGCTACCGACAACAACTGGCATGCCCTGATCTGGGCCAAGACCGGCGCCAGCTTGGGCAAGAACAGCGGCATTTACTGGAAGGTGCTGGTGCCGATGATTTCCTCCCCGGTCGCCGGCTTCCTGCTTGGCGTGCTGATCATGGGTGGATTGATGGCCTTGATCAGCACGATGAACGGGGCAGGCGGCTGGCTCGGGCGCATTTCCCGCCCGCGCTGGGTGAATGCGTTCTTCGGCAAGGCGCAGATTTTCAGCGCCGGCTACATGGGCTTCGCGCATGGCACCAATGACGCGCAAAAAACCATGGGCGTAATCGCGCTGGCGATCTTCGCCGCGCAGGCCGATGGCACTCTTGACCACCTGCCGGCCTGGCTCGCCTTCATGCACCCGGCCAGCGGCAAGGACGGTATCGACAAGTGGATCGTGGTCAGCTGCGCCCTGGTCATGGCATCAGGCACCGCCGTCGGCGGCTGGCGAATCATCAAGACACTCGGTCACAAGATGATCAAGTTGCATCCGATCAACGGTTTTGCCGCTGAGACCAGTTCGGCGACGATCCTGTTTACTGCCGCCCATTTCGGCATGCCGGTCTCGACCACGCACAGCATCTCGACCGCGATCATGGGCGTGGGCTTCGCCAAGAATCCGCACGCGCTGAAGTGGACAGTGATCGAACGGATCGTCTGGGCGTGGTTGTTGACCATCCCGGCTGCGGGCGGCATCGCTTGGGCATTGGTACGCTTGCTACGGAATTACGGTTGGGCTTGACTAAAGCAAATCGCCACCCGCAGAAAGCATGCGCTCGAGATTGTCGCCGAGCCCGCCGATTTCAAGGATCATCCGGTCGATTTCCGACGGTGTCAGCGTGTCGTAAGGGCGGTTCTCGCAAAGCTGCAAGTAGGGTACTGAATCTAGTTCGCCGATGGCCAGGTGGCCGACCCGGCGATGCCAGTTGAATGCGAGCATGCGTCGGGCATCGAGCCCGGTTACCGGCGCGACGGCTGTGCTCACGCGCAGGTATTTGCGATCGTCTTCGCCATCGAGTTCGGAAAGGAAGATGCTCTGGTGGCGCCGCCCTTGTTCCAGTGACAGTTCCACGCAGACCAGATACGGATCACCGGCAGTGATCTTGTACTGGCCCTGGACGTGACTGCGGATTTGCTCGAAGTTGTGCATGACGAAGTTCTGTTGGCGAACGCGTATTCTAGACCTGCATGCCCGGAAAGTCTGCCGCCGACCGCATCCTTGCTGCCATTCGCGCCGTGCCGCGTGGCGAAGTGGCCGGCTATGGCGAGATCGCGCGTCGTGCCGGCCTGCCCGGGCGCGCGCGGATGGTGGCGCGACTGTTGTCGGAGAACGATGATCACTCGCTGCCTTGGCATCGCGTGCTGCGCTCGGACGGACGCATCGCTTTTCCGCCGGATTCACCGCAGTTCGCCGAGCAAGTGCAGCGCCTGCGCGCCGAGGGCGTGGTAGTGAAGGACGGGCGCGTGCGTGGGCAACGCGCTGCAGCGAGCATTGACGAAATCCTCTGGGCGCCGCCCAAGAGGCGTGGAAAATAGTTGGCGATCCGATGGGAAGGGCGTCGGCCCCGACGTCGTTGGCGGCGCTAAGTCGGGGTCGATGCCCCTCCCAAAATGGATCGCCCTATAATCAGCAACGCCATCTAAAGCGAGTTCGCACGTGAATCCACTGACCCCGGTCACCAAGTACCTGCTTTGGGCGATGGCAATTGGCTTCCTGCTGCAGCAGTTCATGGGCGATTGGCTCCTGGTCAACTTCGAACTGTGGCCATGGGGGGATTTTCCAGCCGGCATCGGTGCTGATGGCGTGCCGTTTACGGTCGGCTTCCAACCCTGGCAACTGGTCAGCTACGGGTTCCTGCACGATCCGAAGAGTTTCAGCCACTTGTTCTTCAATGGTCTGGCGCTGTATCAATTTGGACCGCGTATCGAATACAGCCTCGGCACGCGCCGTTTCGCGTCCTATTTTTTCACTTGCCTGATCGGCGCCGGCATTTGCCAGTTGCTCGTGACCAGCCTGATGGCGGGCTCGGGCGCCGAGGCGTTCCCGACCATCGGCGCTTCGGGCGGCATTTATGGCGTCCTGCTCGCTTATGGTCTGATGTTCCCGCATGACCGGGTGATGTTGTTGATCCCGCCGATACCGATGTCGGCGCGCACGCTGGTGATTGTCTTTGGTGTGATCGAGCTGGTACTTGGCGTGACCGGCACCGCCGCCGGCATTGCCCATTTCGCGCACCTTGGCGGCATGTTGTTTGGCTGGCTGCTGCTGCGCTACTGGCGTGGCCAGCCGCCGTTTTCGCGGCGCAAACCGCCACCGCCGAAGTTTCGCATCGTCAGCTAGCGCTTTAGCGACAGGAACTCCGGGTGGGCGATCAGCCGCAACGAATCCAGCCTGGGCCGGGCATTGCCAATCGCCGCCAGCAATCGGGTCCGCTCGTCTTGCAGCGCGGCGATTTCTTCAGGGCGCACGGCAGGATTGACCCGCGCCAGTGCTTTCAGGCGCGTGATCGCGGCATCAAGTACGGCGCTAGCGTGTAGCGACGCCTCGGTGGCACGTTCAGCGCAACGTGCTTCGCCTTCTTCATGTGCCTTTGCCAGCATCGGCGGCACCAGGGTTGCCAGCAGTTTGCGTTGCGGCGCCAGGTCGAACTGGCGATCACCGGCGCGCAGGCGCGAGCGTTCACTCGGCGCGAAATCGGGCCGTGGCAGTAAGCGGCTGTCGATCGCCACCGTCAGCGGCAGCGCTGGCAGGAAGCGTTCCAGATTCAGCGTCGGCGGAGCGATGCACTCGAGCACGAACACCGCTTCGAGCACGGCGCCACGCGGCGGCAAGGCGTCGTCGGTGAGAAAGGTGGCATTTCCCGATTCGCTGGATAGCAGCATTTCCTGCGCCGAAAGCAGCATCGGGTGGTCGGCGCGCAGGTATAGCAAATCATCACGCGCCAACGCGGTGGCGCGGTCGAAACTGGCGCCGCGCGGCCCGGATTTGAGTTCTTCGAAGCCCTCGATGCTCTGGTATTCGGGATCGAGCAGCCATAGCTTTGCACCGATCGGCTCGGCATGCACGCCGAACGATTCCAGCAAACGCAGCGGGTAATCGTCGTGCAGTTGCATGGCATCGTCTTCGCACAGCGTCGTCATCAACGCCGCGCCAGCTGCTTCGTGTTGCGGGCGCTGGTGCACGCGCTCCAGCAGCCAGTCGCGGCCACGCGCGACTTCATCGGCGAGCTCGGCGTGTACGCGCTTGCTGCGCTCGATCAATGCAGCCAGCGCTGGTTCGCGGGCATCGTAGTCGAACTCGACTACCTGCAGGAGTTCGTTGCCGAACCGGCGCAACAGGCTGCGTCCGTCGGCGACGACATGTTCGAACGCATCCAGGCCTTCGTGCATCCAGCGCAACAGCACTTCCTGTGCGCTGCCGGCGATCGCCGCCGCGTGCAGATGCACGTCGCCTGGCTGGCCGATCCGGTCGAGCCGGCCGATGCGTTGTTCGAGCATGTCCGGGTGGAAGGGCAGGTCCCACAGGATCAGGTGTTGCGCGAACTGGAAGTTGCGTCCCTCGGCGCCGATTTCCGAAGCGATCAGCAGGCGGGCGCCGGCAGGATCGGCGAAATGGGCGGCGTTGCGATCGCGCTGCAACAGGTTCATGTCTTCATGGAAGCGCGCTACCGACAACGCATGGCCGCTGCGCAGGCGCAGTGCTTCCTCCAGCGCTTGCACCTTGGCGCGGGTGCGGCACAGCAATAGCGCCTTGGCCGGAGCGATGGCATCGAGCGTCGCCAGCAACCAGTCGGTGCGTGGATCTTGCCGGTAGTCGTGCGCCGGCTCGTCCTCGGCATCGCCCAGGTCGTGTTCGAATTCGGCATGCAGGCGCGCGGGCAGCAATTCATCGTCGCTTGCCGGCAACTGTTGTACCTGCGGAATGCGGCGCGGAAAGCCACCGACCGCTGCGCGACGATGCCGCACCATCACCCGGCCAGTGCCGTGCCGGTCGATCAGGTCGGTGAGCAGGGCATCGCGAGCCTCGCTATCACCGGCAGCAATCCGGCCCAGGCGCGCAGCCAGGTCGTCGGCAGTATCGGGAAACAGCGGCGCCAGTGTTTCCATGTCGCCGGTGGTCAGGGCGTGGCCCGCGAGCAGCCGTTCGGCCAAGGCTGACAAGGCGAGATAGCCTTGTTGTTCGTACCGGAATGTTTCCAGATCGGCGTGGCGTGCCGGATCGAGCAGGCGCAGTCGGGCGAAATGGCCGCCCAGGCCAAGTTGTTCAGGCGTGGCCGAAAGCAGCAGAACGCCAGGTGTTTGGCGCGACAAGGATTCAACCAGGCGGTAAGCGGGGCTGGCCGATTCTGGCGTCCAGGCCAGATGGTGTGCCTCGTCGACCAGCAGCAGATCCCAGCTTGCCGCGAGCACTTGTTCGGCGCGCTTGCCGTGACCGGCCAGCCAATCCACCGAGGCGATGATGCATTGTTCGTCTTCGAATGGATTGCGCTGGTCGCCGGCTCCGGCCATTTCCAGCGATTCGCAGCGTTCTTCGTCGTAGATGGCGAACGCCAGGTTGAAGCGCCTGAGCAGCTCGACGAACCATTGGTGGACAAGGCTCTCGGGCAGCAGGATCAGCACGCGGGAAACACGCCCACTGGCCAGCGCTTGCGCGATCACCAAGCAAGCCTCGATGGTTTTCCCGAGGCCTACTTCATCGGCCAGCAACAGGCGCGGTGGGCGGCGTTCGGCGGCAATTTCGGCGACCCGCAACTGGTGCTCGATCAGGTCAATGCGCGCACCCAGCACGCCCCAGCCGGGATGGCTGCGGGCGGCGGCGCGACGCTCGAGTGTCTCCCGGCGCAATTCGAAGCGATCGTTGCGATCCACGCGCCCGGCCAACAGCCGGGCATCGGCTTGCGACACCGGTTGTTCGGCGTCGAGTTCACCTTCGGAGTGGAAGCATCCGGGGCATTGATAACGGATAAGTCCGTCGGTCAGCTCGATCTTTTCGACCACCTTGCCGATGCCACCGACCTGGATGCGATCACCGGGGCGGAACGCCGCGCGCAACAGCGGGGCGTTGCCGATGGCGTAAAGGCGCAGGGTCTCCGAGCCGGCAAACACGATCTGTACTTGCCGGCCTTGCACGCGCAGCACGGTACCGAGGCCGAGCTCTGGTTCGGCGCTGCTGAACCAGCGCTGGCCTGGCAGAAAGTCCTGCACGTCAGCGCCAGATCGCGACTGGGCCGGCCTGGCATGCGTAGGTCTGGGCGAATCCCGGAAGATTGGCCAGGGGGCCGTTCACGCGCCAACGCGCAGGCGCAAACACTGAGGTCGCCGCTGCCGCCGATTGCGAGGACTCGCTGTCCTGCCGCGCCCACAAAGATGCCCAGGCGCGGAAGAAGGCCTGGTCGCCGCCATGATCGTTGCCGGCGTGGCTGCGGTAGGCATCCCAAGACAGTTCGATGCCCGACAGGTCCGCGGCGTTCATGCGCTGCGTACGTTGTGCATCCACCCTTACCGATGGCGTCACCGCGTACGCGGCGTACTGGGTCAGCAAGCGTGCTTCGCGCTTGCCCAGTTCCAGGCCATCGGTTCCGTCCAGGTCGGCGAAAGCCAGGCTCATCTGCTGCCCGATCAAGCTGCCCAGCGCGCCGAAATCCGCTGCCTGCGACTCGCCGTTGAACACCGGGATCTGCAAGGCGGCCGCAGTGACGATCAGGCGATTGTTCGCGCCTTGGTAACCGATCACCGACCGGGTCTGGTCCACTGGCCAAGGCCAGATCGGCGCCTGCAACCGCGCCAGGGAACGGGCCCGATTCCATCGGCGAACGGCAAGAAGGTTCGCCGCGAGGTTGTCGCGATCCATCGCCAGCCCATCATGTGAGATCGCGATAACCGGTTGTCCGATGCCCAGGCGCATGGCCGATAGCTTGCTGCTTGCCGCCGCCTTGCCATCGCTACTGAGCCAGGTGGCGCGATCGATCGCGCGCGCCATGGCGGCCCGAACGGCTTCGCCGATGGCTTGTGCCTGTTGCTGGCGATCGCTGCCGAGGAAGGCATCGGCATAGGCCAGGTCGAGCAGGTCCGCACCTTCGTCACGGATCCAGGCCGAGAGACGTTCCGGCATTGCTGCGGCCGGCGCCCGACCGAGCGTGGAAAGGTAGGCGCGGCGCGGGTCCTCGGGCAGGGCATCAGCCAGTGACAGCATCAGCCGCACGCGCAGGTAGGCCTGCCATTGCGCAACGACCGGCTTCGCCAGGAGCTTGTCCACGGCCTTGAAGTAGTCCGGTTGGCGGATCGTGACGTCGGCGGGCGCAGCGCCCAGCATCTTCAGTAAATCGGATAATTGCAGCGACGAATAAGTCTTAGTCAGCGCGTCGGCGGTGAGAATTTTATCGCCCGGGCCGGCCATGGCCGAAGCGAGTGATTTTTCCAACGTCAGCGCGGCATCGGCCTGCAGCCCGGCCTTGGCTGCGGGCGCGCCGGCGAGCGTCAGCAAGGTCACCAGGGCTTGCCGGTATTGCCCCGTGAGAATCTTCAACGCGGGTTCCGGGCGACCGTAGAATTCGCGGCCCGGCAAACCCAAGGTGCCGGGTTGGAAAGTGGCGCGCGGTTGCCCGGAGTCCGGATCGCGCAGCACGTCGAAGTCGTACAGCACGGGTACGCCGGCCACCTGCAGGGCGATCACGGTTCGGGCGATATCACGCGGTAGCTTGATCGCATCGATTTTCGCCAGCAAGGGTTTTGCCGTCGTGCGGACAGCGGCCGGCAATTGCCCCACATCGCGTCCGCTCGCGACCAGGTCGGCGAGCAAGCGTGCCGATGGGCCAGCAGCTTCCGGCCCGCTGCGGGTCAGCAATTCGGCAGTCTGGTGTGCGGCCAGCGCGTTGAGTTCGTCCCAGCGGCTGAGGCTGCCAGCCGAAGCGGGCAAAGGATGCGCCAGCAGCCAGTCCTGGTTGGCGATCGCGTAGAAATCCGTGCAGGCGCTGGCTGGAGCGGGGCCGGGCGCAGGTTTTTTCCTGGCGCTGGCCTGGCCATCAATGAATACGAGCAGGGCGACGACGAGTGCCACGCGAAAAGTTGGGGACATCATCGGCTCCTGGGTGGCGAGGGTGGATTCTAACGCCCCGAGCCGCAATACGCCGACAAAAAACGGCCCGGTTGCCCGGGCCGTTGCTGACTGAATACCAACGCAGTTACCAGATCTGGACCTTGTCGTCGCCGCTGCGCACCATCGCATCACCGACCTTGCAAGAGAATGCGCTGGCAAAGGCGTCGAGGTTGGACGGAGAACCGTTGGCACGGAACATGGTTGGCGCATGCGGGTTGCTGGCGACCAGCACTTTCAGCGCTTCCGGGCGCATGTTGTTGCGCCAGATGGTGGCGAAGTTCATGAAGAAGCGTTGGTTCTGGGTGAAACCATCGATCAGGCCAACTGGATGCGCGGCCTGCGCAGCTTGCAAGGCGTCGTAAGAGATCGTGATGCCGCCGAGATCGCCGATGTTTTCACCGAGCGTGAGCTTGCCTTGCACATGCAGGTCGTCGAGGGCGACGTAGTCGTCGAATTGCTTGACCAGGCGCCCGGTCCGCTCGTTGAAGGCCTTGCGGTCGGCGTCGGTCCACCAGTTGCTGTTGTTGCCCTGGGCATCGAACTGGCTGCCCTGGTCATCGAAGCCATGCATGATTTCATGGCCGATCACCGCGCCGATGCCGCCATAATTGAGTGCCGGGTCGGCGTGGATGTCGAAGAACGGCGGTTGCAGGATCGCCGCCGGGAACACGATCTCGTTCTTGAGCGGGTTGTAGTAGGCATTGACTGTCTGCGGAGTCATGCCCCATTCCTTGCGGTCGGCCGGTTTGCCGATCTTGGCCAGCTGGAAGGCATTTTCAAAAGCGCTGGCGGCCTCGGCGTTGGCCAGGTAGCTGGCGGTCGCATCGATGCTCAGGTTGCTGTAATCGCGCCACTGGTCCGGGTAGCCGATCTTCGGGTTGAAAGTGGCCAGCTTTTCCAGTGCCTTGGCCTTGGTCTCGGCGCTCATCCACGGCAGGTTCTCGAGCCTGGCCTTGAGCGCGACACGCAGGTTGGCGACCAGTTCCTCCATCGCCCGCTTGTTCTCTTCCGGGAACACCTGTTGCACGTAGACCTGGCCCAGGGCCTCGCCCATCGTGTTGTTGATGGTGCCGAGCACGCGCTTCCAGCGCGGACGCTGGATCGGCTGGCCGGTAAGGGTCTTGCCGAAGAAGGCGAAGTTTTCATCGCCGACCGCTTCCGCCAGGAACGGCGCCGCATCCTTGATCGCGTGATAGCGCAGGTAGGCGCGCCAGTCTGCGACAGATACGTCGGCCAGCATTTTGTCGAGTTCGGCGAAGAACTTCGGCTGGCTCAGCGAAAAGCCCTTGATACCGGACAAATGTTCGGCCGCGAACAACCGGCTCCAGGAAAGGTGCGGTGTGACCTTTTCGGCATCGGCGATACTGACGAAATGATATTGGTTGGCCGGATCGCGGCCTTCGATCGGGGTCAGCGAGGCGCCGGCCAGCCGGGTTTCGACGGCCATCACGGCCTTCGCCTGCTCGGCGGCCAGACCGGGATTGAGGCCCGAAAGCACCAGCATGCGTTCGACGTGAGCGACGAATGCATCGCGGATCGCCTGGTTCTTTTCATCGAAGTAGTAGCCGCGCTCGGGCAGCGACAGGCCACCTTCACCGGCGTAACCGATGACGTGGCTGGCGTCCTTGAAGTCCTCGCCCGGACCGAAGCCGAACACGTATTGATCACCACGACCGAAAGAGTCGTATAGATAGTCGGCAACGCCGGCGCCGCTGGCGATGGCGTCGATCCGCGCCAGTTGCGGCTTGAGCGGCGCGATGCCGTCGGCGTTCAGGCGGGTGGTATCCATGCCGACCCGATAGAGATCGCCAACTTTCTGTTCGTTGCTGCCGGGCGGATTACTGCCAGCGGCGGCTGCTTCGACGATCTGCTGCTGCACGGCCTGGGAGCGCTCGGACAGCACATTGAACGCGCCCCAACTGGTCTTGTCGGACGGGATCGGGTTGGCAGCCAGCCACTTGCCATTGACGTGGGCATTGAGATCGGTGCAAACCGGCGTCGCCGGATCCAGGTCGGCAGCTTGGAAGGAAATCATCGGCGTCAATTTCGACGTATCGATCTGCAGCGCCGTCGTCGCCGCCGCCGCCGCCGGAAGGCAGAGCACAGCCAGTGACACGGCGATAGCCAGGGGTTTGAAGGTGTTCGTGGTCACATTGGCTCCAAGCCCGAGAAGGGCATCGATTGGGTGGGGAATGTCCGGAATTGCCTGCGGCCAAACGCGGGCGCGAGGCAGTGCTGGGAGGGTACGGCAAAGTCGGTCAGGTGACGTAGGCCGAAGGTCATGGGCAAGCGATTTCGTGGCATCCTCCCGCACTGGCACGCCACCTCCGGCGGAGCAGGGGGCGGGGATGACGTTGGTCACGGAACTCAAACGCCGCAAGGTCTTCAAGGTCGCCGCGGCTTACCTGGTCGTCGGCTGGCTGCTGATCCAGGTCGCCGCCACGGTCGCGCCGCAACTGAACTTGCCCGAGTGGGCGCCGCGGCTGATCACTTTCACGATATTGCTTGGCTTCCCTATCGTGCTGGTGATGGCCTGGATCTTCGATGTGACCCCCGAAGGCATCAAGGTCGATGCTTCGCGGGCCGGAAGCAAGCGGATGTTCGTGGTGGCTGCGGTCATGACGGCGCTGTCTCTCGGCTGGTATTTCCATCGCCAGGCGCAGCCGACTGCGGTCGCTGCCGCGCCGAGGGCCGCGGCTACACCGACCGCGTCGGAACGATCCATCGCGGTGATGCCCTTCCTCAACATGTCGTCGGACAAGGACCAGGATTATTTTTCCGATGGCATGACCGAGGAGATCCTCAATGCCCTGGCCAAGGTGCCTAAGCTCGAAGTCACCGCGCGCACGTCGGTGTTCTCGCTCAAGGGCCAGAACCATGACGTGCGCGAGCTCGGCAAGATGCTCGGCGTGGCCTACCTGCTGGAAGGTTCCGTGCGCAAGGCCGGCAACGAAGTGCGCATCACCGCGCAGCTGATCCGCACCGACAACGGATTTCATCTCTGGTCGGAAACCTACGATCGCAAGCTCGAGAACGTGTTCGCGCTGCAGGCCGAACTGGCCGGCGCCATCGCCCAGGCGCTGCAATTGCCGTTGGGCATGGGCGGCAGCGATGGCCTGGTGAGCGAGCGTTCTACCGATCCGCAAGCCTACGCCCTGTATTTGCAGGCGCGTGCTGGGTTTCGAGCGCGCGGCGATGGCGTGAAGAAATCGATCGAGCTGTACCGCGAAGCCATCAAGCACGCCCCGAAATTCGCGCCGGCCTGGGCAGGCTTGGCCAGTAGTTTGGCGGTGTTGCCTTGGTATGTTCCGGAAACCGAAAAAGCCGCTGCTGCCGCCTCGATGCAGGAAGCCGAGGCGGCCGGCAAACAAGCGCTGGCCTTGTCGCCGGATTTGCCGCAGGCGCACACCGCGCTGGCGGCTATTTACAGCTTCCAGTGGCAATGGGCCCTGGCCGAGCAGCATTTCAAGCGCGCCCTTGCGTTGGCACCAAACGATCCGGAATTGCTTCACCAATACGCCGATTGGCTGGGCGCCGTGGGCCGCAGTGAAGAAGCCCTGGCAGCGGCCAGCAAGGCCGTCGAACTCGACCCCTTGGCGCCGATTTTCCTGAATGGCAAGGCCAATACGTTGGTGGCGCAAAGGCGCATCGACGAAGCCATCGAAATCCGGCAAGCGGCCTTTGCGCTTGCGCCCGATCTGCAAATGACCACGAACAATCTGTTCGGCACCTATGTTCTCGCCGGGCGATTAGACGAGGCCGAGAAACTGCTGGACCAGACCCGCGCGTCGGATCTGGCCCGCGCCCAGCGAGATCCTGCGTGGGATCCCCGGAAGGGCGTGCAACGACTGCAGCGCGCGACGATTCGACTGAAGCGCGACCCGACGCAGGCAGAGGCAATTCGCAAGGAGTTGGGCGAGCAGGACTTCGCTCGGCTGCAATTGGCCATCTCCGACGACATAGACATGCAATTCAAGAGGATCGAAGCTGCGCTCGCCAAGCACGTCAATGGCGTGGACCCGGTAGTTCAACTGCGCAGCTTTCGTTTCGCGGCCTACCGCAAAGATCCGCGCTATATCCGATTGCTGAACAAGGCCGGCTTCGACGACCAGGGCAATATCCGATGAGCCTGATCGCCGAACTCAAGCGCCGCAAGGTATTCAAGGTCGGGGCCGCCTATTTGGTGGTTGCCTGGCTGGCGGTGCAGGCGGCGTCGATCGCGTTCCCGGCTTTCGATGCGCCGCCGTGGGCGCTGCGCGTATTCATCCTGGTCTGCCTGCTCGGCTTTCCGCTGGCGGTGGTGATGGCCTGGATCTTCGATGCCACGCCCGAGGGCGTGACGCTTGATGGCAATACGTCCGGCAACAAGCGCGTATTCGCGAGCGCCGCAGTCTTGGTGGTGCTGGCGCTCGGCTGGTATTTCTTCGGCCAGCCGGCGTTCCGCAAGGGCGACACAGCGCCACCGAAAGTCGCGGCTGCTCCAACGGCGTCGGACAAGTCCATCGCCGTGCTGCCGTTCGTGAATATGTCGGACGACAAGCAGAACGAGTACTTCTCCGACGGCCTGTCCGAAGAGCTGCTCAACCAACTGGCGCAGTTGCCGCAGCTGCGGGTCATCGCGCGGACGTCGTCGTTTTCGTTCAAGGGCAAGGAAGTAGATGTCGCGACCATCGCCAAAACGCTGAATGTGGCAAACGTACTCGAGGGCAGCGTGCGCAAGTCCGGCAACACCTTGCGCATCACCGCGCAATTGATCCGGGCCTCCGATAGCTCGCACCTGTGGTCGCAGACCTACGACCGGGAACTGACCGACATCTTCAAGATCCAGGACGAGATCGCCGGTGCCATCTCGGAGGCGTTGGAAGCGAAGCTCACTGACCGGCCGGTGGCCACCACATCGGCGCGGACCAGCAATCCCGCCGCCTATGACGACTATCTGCAGGGTCGGGCGTTGCTCGCCAGGCGCCGACTCGAGAACATCGACAAGGCCATCGCCGCGTTCGATCGCGCCATCGCCGAGGACCCGGGTTTCAGCGCCGCCTTTTCCGCCCGCGGCTTCGCGTCCTTGCTGCGGCCGCTTTGGGGCGCGACGGACACGACGGCGTCGCTCGAACGGGCGCGAAATTCGGCGGAGAGGGCGCTGCAGTTGGATCCCGGCAACGCCGAGGCCCATATGGTGCGCGGCATGGCGGCTTCCTTCAGCCGGGACTTCACCGGTGCGCGAACGAGCCTCGACCGCGCCAGGGCCCTGGCGCCAGGAAATGTCGATGTGCTGAACATGGACGGCGATTTCCGCCTGAACGCCGGTGACGTCGCGGCGTCCGAACGCGACAAGCGCGCGGCGATGGCGCTCGATCCGCTCGCCTTCGTGCATCCGATGAATCTTGCCGACGCCCTGGCCGCGCAAGGGCGCTATGCCGAAGCGGTGGTCGCCGTCGAGCAGGCGATTGCGCTGGGCGCGGCGGACTTCGGCTACGACCGGCTCGTCTTCCTGCAAGCGCGCCTGCGTCGTTTCGACGCCGCCCAGGCGGCATTGGACAAAGGGTGCGCGCTCGATCCGACTTCGCTGCCGCACTGCCTCGTGAATCGGGTCCTGCTGCTGGCAATGAGTGGGCAGCGGCCCGAAGCGAAAGCGATGTTGGACGCCGCGGTACGCGGCGTTCGCATCGAAGATATGTCCCCGGGCAGCCTGAACGCATCGTTTCTGACCTCGCTGTACCTGGAAGTCGGCGACATCGCAAGCGCGACCAAATGGCAACGGACGGCTGCGGAGACAGGA
>JANXRY010000017.1 GCA_025356635.1 Gammaproteobacteria bacterium | reverse complement strand
CGCTGTGGGAACGGGGATAGCACAGACGCCGATTCGTGCCGTCGTTCCCAGACCGGAAACGTGACTGGCTCCAAATAGACCTTGTCGTAGCCGAGTGACTTGAACTTCGCCTGCGCCCAGTCGATCGCGCGATCGAAGGCCTGTGAGCCCGCCATGCGCGGGCCGATCTCGGTGGTCAGCGATTCGACGATGGCGTACGCGCCGGTGCTGGAATCGGCCATGCCACGCAACGACTCGGCGGTGGCGATGGCGTGATCGTCCAGCGCCGGCTTGCCGGCCTGCGTGGTACCGGTAGAAAAGGCCAGCGCGAGCGCGAGCAAAGCAGGGCGGAGCGAGGTCATCAGCGCGCCTTGAGCGCGTCGCGGATTTCGGTCAGCAGTTTGACTTCGTCGCTCGGCGGTGGCGGTGCGGCCGGCGCCGCTTCCTGATTGCGCTGGCTGGCGTTGATCGCCTTGACCACCACGAAGATGGCGAAAGCCACGATCAGGAATTGGACCACGGCATTGAGGAATTCGCCGACGCCGATGGCGATGGCCGGCACTTCCTTGCCCAAAGTATCGATTGACGCCGTTTTCAGCGTGATGACCCACTGCGAAAAATCGACGCCGCCGATCAGCATGCCTATCGGCGGCATCAGGACTTTGTCGACGAGTACGCCGACGATCTTGCCGAAGGCGCCGCCGATGACCACGCCAACCGCGAGGTCTATGACATTGCCGCGCATCGCGAATTGCTTGAATTCCGAAATCATGCCCATGGTATTTCTCTCTCTTGGTGATGGTTGCTTGCTTGGTTGATTCGCCCGGAAAACTCGATCACACCGTCGATGCCCGCGCGAAAAGCATCGCCCGGTTGCATTGCCGCCACGCCGGCAGGCGTGCCCATGAATATCAAGTCGCCGGCCTTGAGCGCGTACAACCTGGAAAGTTCGTGCAGGATTTCCGCCACGCCGAAGATCATGTCCGACAGCAGCGCCTGCTGGCGCAAGGCGCCGTCGACCTCCAGCCACAGGCGCCGCTCGCCGAGCCGGGAAACTTCGTCCGCGGGCACCAGCTCGCTGATGGGTGCGGAGTGGTCGAAGCCCTTGGCGGTATCCCAGGGCAGACGCTTTTCCTTGGCCTGCGCTTGCAGGTCGCGACGGGTCAGGTCCAGCCCGACGCCATAACCGAAGATCAATTCGCCCGCTTGTTCGATGGAAACGATTCCATCGGCATCTCGGCCGAGCGCGACCACGAGTTCGACTTCATGGTGCAGATCACGGGTTTGGGTCGGATACGGAATGGCCCGACCCGGCGGGACAACGGCATCGGCCGGTTTCATGAAAAACACCGGCGAGCCGCGCGAGACTTCCGCGCCCATTTCCCTGGCGTGCTCAGCGAAGTTGCGGCCGACGCAATAGATGCGATGAACCGGAAACAAGCGCGCATCGCCGACGATGGGCACGCATGCGGCCGGAGATGGGGGAAACAGGAATTGGGTCATGGCGTCGCGATGGCAGGCGAACGCCAGAGTGTAACGGGTCGTGTTGGTTCAGCGCAGGCTGAGCGATGCCGAGCGCTTCTCGACCACCGTGAACTCGCCATCGAGCGCGTCTTCAACGGCCGCGGCACGCTGGCCCGGACGCATCAGGCGGCGCACTGCCGCGAACAGCAGCATGCCCAGCCCAACGAACAAGCCAACGACAACAAGTACGGCCAGCAACACCAAACCGAGCAAGCCGATCAGCAGGCGCAGCAGGTGGCTGCGGGGCTTGCCGGGGCAATAGGTGAAAGCGCGATGGATGAATACGGGCATTGGGGGGCGTGCCACACTAGCGGGGAATCGGAGTATGGCTATGCCCGCCAACGAAAGTGTAAGCAGCTCGTTAAATCTGGTTGCCCCACTGGAAGAAAATGCGATTTGTGCTGTAAATGCAGTTATTGGCGGCGAAAATACTGCCATTATCTTGCATCGTCGCCAGGGGGTGGTCACGGCCTGGCTGAACGTCTGCCCCCATCAAGGGCGCCGGCTCGACTACGCGCCGGGTCGTTTCCTGCGTGAGGGCGACCTGCTGATCTGCGCTGCCCACGGTGCGAGTTTCTCGCTGGCCAATGGCGAATGCGTTGCCGGCCCCTGTCGTGGCGAGCACCTGCGGACAGTTGCGATTGACAGCCTTGGCCTCAGTGACGGAACAGCAGATTGACCGTCAGCAGCGTGATCAAGAGGTAGAGCAAGGTCAGTGGCGCGCCGGTGCGCCATAGATCGCGCGGTCGATAACCAGCGGGGCCCGCGATCATCGACATCACCGGGTTGGAATGGCTCAGGAAGTTGTTCGATGCCGACAAAGCCACCATCAGGGCGAAACCCAACGGGTTGGCATCGGCCGCCAGCGCGACGTTGATCGCCATCGGCACCATCACCACGGTCGCGCCGACATTGCCGATCACCAGGCTGAAGGCGATGGTCAGTATTGCGATGGCGGCCTGCAGCACCCACACCGGCATGGTCGAGCCGACCTGATCCAGCACCTGCTGCGCTATCCAGTTGGCGGCGCCGGTGGAATCCATCGCCCAACCCAGCGGGATCAGGCAGGCCATCAGGAACACCGATTTCCAGTTCACTGCGGCGTAGGCCTCGTCCATGTTGAGTACGCCGAACACCACCATCGCCGCGGCGCCACCCATCAGCGCTACCGGCACCGGCAACAGCGTGCTCAAGGCCAGCAACATCGACAACACGAACAATGCCACTGCCAGTCGGCGCTTTTGCGGTCGTTGCTCCTGCTTTGGATAGTCGGTAACCACGACGAAATCGCGGTTGATGCCGGCCTGGCCCAGGTCGCTCCAGATACTGTGGAACACCAGCATGTCGCCCGAGCGCAGCGGCATTTGCCGGATGTCCTCCCGGTAGATTTTCTTGTCGCGGTTGATTGCCAGAAGGCTGACGCCGAAGCGCTTGCGCAAGCGCAGTTCGGCCTGGGTACGGCCGATGAACTGCGAGGTCGGTGGCACCACCGCTTCGGAAATTCCGGCGCGGCTGGGGTCAAACAGATCCGCGAACGCTTGCAGGCGAGACGACACCTTGAGCTGATGACTGCCGGCGTATCGATGCACGGCGTCGCGCGGACCCAGCACGCCGATCACGCTCCCGACCCACAAACGCTGGTCGGCTGGCGGCGAAAGGCGGGCCTCGGTGCCGGTCTGCAAGGCGAGAAAGAGCGGTGCATCGTGCTCGATTTCAGCATCGCCCACCGACATCCCTACCAATGGGCTATCGGCGCCGACCGTCAGTTCGAACACTTCGCCCTCGATGCCATAGGCCTGGGCGAAATAACTCTCGGTGCGGCCGGGCGTGACGACATCGGTGTCGCTGCCATTGTCTTTCAGCCAGCGTCGGCCCGGGTAACGAAAGTACCAGAGACTGCCGATCAACAGCAGTACGCCGATCGGCAACGGGCGAAACATCGGGAAAGGCGTCAGCGTGGCCGCGCCCGAAGGCAGGTTGCGGTTGGCTGACAGGATCAGGTCGTTGAGCAGGATCAGCGGCGAATTGCCGACCATGGTCAGGCCACCGCCCATTACGATCGCTGCGCCCAGCGGCAGCAACAGTCGCGACAAAGTGATGCCAGTACGTGCCGACAGTCTTGAGGCGACCGGCAGGAACAACGCGGTCACCGACGGATTCTGCATGAAGCCGGACATCACGCCGGCCACGGCGGAAGTCCACAGGACCAGGCGCGTCTCCATGCCATTGGAGCGGCGCAGCAGCCAGGCGGCGAGGCGATTGAGCGCGCCGGTGTGGTCGAGTCCGGCGCCGAGGATCATCGTGGCCATGATGCTGATCACGGCGTTGCCGGAGAATCCGGTGAACAACTGCGTCGCCGGCACCAACCCACTGACGCCGAGTGCGACCAACACCACCAGGGCGGTGGCATCGCTGCGGATCCGCTCGAACATGAACATGACCATCGTGAACAGCACCAGCCCGAGCACGAGCATCATGTCGTGGGTCAGTGTCAGTTCGGTGCCCATTGCGGTCAGTCCTCAGCAGCGCTGGTAGAGGAGGTCCCACACGCCGTGCCCCAGTTTCTGGCCGCGGGTTTCGAAATGCGTCTGCCGGCGCCATTCCGGCCGCGGCATTGCCCCGCGCGCGCCAGCAAGGTTGTGCAGGCGTGGTTCGGCATCGAGTACATCCCACATCTGTTCGGCATAATTTTCCCAGTCGGTCGCCAGGTGCAACAGGCCGCCGGGCGCAAGTTTGTCGCAGAGCAGTGCCACGAATCCCGGTTGGATCAGCCGCCGTTTGTGGTGGCGGCTCTTGTGCCACGGGTCGGGGAAATAGATCCGGGCTTCGGCCAGCGCGCCATCGGCGATTTCCTGTTTGAGCACTTCGACCGCATCGTGCTGGTAGACGCGGACATTGCCGAGCGTGGCGGTGGCCAAACCATTGAGGAAGCGGCCGACGCCGGGCGCGTGCACTTCGATGCCGAGGAAATCCCGTGCCGGTTCGCGTTCGGCGGCGAACAGCAACTGCTCGCCGTTACCAAATCCAATCTCGACGACCAGCGGCGCCGTGCGCCCGAATATTTGCGCGAAGTCGCGCGCTTCGTCGCGAACATCGAGGCCGTAACGTGGCCAATATTCGGCAAACGCGCGCTTCTGCCCGTCGGTCTGCCGGCCCTGGCGCAGGACGAAGCTGCGAATGGCGCGATGGCGCAGCGGCTCGGAAGGCGTGGAGTCACGGGCGCTTTCGACGGTCATTTCAGAAAAACAGACCGTCGATCGGCGAGGACGCGCTGGCATTGCGCTTCCTGGGAATCCGTCCGGCCAGGTAGGCTTCGCGACCCGCCTCGACGGCCTTGCGCATCGCGCTGGCCATGAGCACGGGATTGCGCGCACCGGCGATGGCGGTGTTCATCAATACGCCGTCGCAACCGAGTTCCATGGCGATCGCGGCATCGGATGCGGTGCCGACGCCGGCGTCCACCAGGATCGGCACCTTGGCGTTCTCGATGATTTCCAGCAGGTTCCAACGATTCTGGATGCCCAGGCCGGAACCGATAGGCGCGGCCAACGGCATCACCGCCACGCAGCCGAGTTCTTCCAGGCGCTTGGCCAGGATCGGGTCGTCCGAGCTGTACACCATCACCTGGAAGCCGTCCTTCACCAGGATCTCGGCGGCCTGCAGGGTCTGCACCACATCCGGAAACAGTGTCCTGGCATCACCCAGCACTTCCAGCTTGACCAGCGCGTGGCCGTCGAGCAGTTCGCGGGCAAGCCGGCAAGTGCGCACGGCATCGTCGACGGTGTAGCAGCCGGCGGTGTTGGGCAGCAGCGTGTAGCGATCCGGCGGCAGCACATCGAGCAGGTTCGGTTCGCCGGGATTCTGGCCCAGGTTCATCCGGCGCAGCGCGACCGTGACAATTTCCGCGCCTGCCGCTTCGGTGGCGAGCCGGGTTTGTTCGAAGTCCTTGAACTTGCCGGTGCCGGTCAGCAGTCGGGAACGATAGCTCTTGCCCGCGATGGTCAGCGGGTTGTCGGTGCGGGCCGGGGCATTCATCAGGCAATTATGGCGCGATTGACGCGGTGACGGTAAGCCTTAGCCGCCGCCGATTGCCTGGATGATTTCGATGCGGTCGCCGTTCGCGAGCGTCCGGGACGCGTGCTGGCTGCGCGGCACGACTTCGCCATTGACTTCCACCGCGACGCGACGGCCATCCAGCCCGGCCGATTGCAGCAAGCCGGATACCGTCTGTGCATCGGCCAGTGTTCGTGGTTCGCCATTGAGTTGGATCTGCATCGGCATAGGTTAGCGCGTTGCGGCAGGTCCGGCCCAGCGCCATAATCGTGCTCATGCGGGTGTAGCTCAATGGTAGAGCTGTTGCTTCCCAAGCAACTGACGAGGGTTCGATTCCCTTCACCCGCTCCACTCCCTTGGTGGCGGACTTGATGAAGTTCTAGCTATGAAGCTCGCCATACTCTCGCGCAACAGCAAGCTCTATTCGACCCAGCGGTTGGTACAGGCCGGGCGCGAGCGCGGGCATACGGTGCGCGTGCTCGATCCGTTGCGCTGCTACATGCGGATCGGTACCGGCCAGTTCCAGCTCAATTACAAGGGCAAGCAGCTGACTGGCATCGACGCGGTTATCCCGCGCGTCGGTGCCTCGGTGACCCGCTATGGCAGTGCCGTTCTCAGGCAGTTCGAACTGATGGGCGTGGCGACGTCGAATTCCTCTGACGCGCTGCTGCGTGCCCGCGACAAGCTGCGTTGTTACCAGCTGCTGGCGGGCGAGGGCATCGGCCTGCCCGACACCGTGTTCGGCGACAACCCGGACGACACTGCCGACCTGATGTCGCTGCTCGGCGGGCCCCCGCATGTGATCAAGCTGGTCGAGGGTAGTCAGGGCAATGGTGTGATCCTGGCTGAGGGCCTGTCCTCGTCGCGCAGTGTGATCGAAGCCTTTCGGGGCATCTACGCCAATTTCCTGGTGCAGGAGTTCATCGCCGAAGCCAAAGGTTCGGACCTGCGCTGTTTCGTGGTCGGCGACCGGGTTGTTGCCGCCATGCACCGCCAGGCCGAACCCGGCGAGTTCCGGTCCAACCTGCACCGGGGTGGCCAGGCCAGCCAGGTCGAGCTGAGCGCTGCCGAGTCGGAAATGGCCGTGCGGGCCGCCCGGGTCATCGGTCTTGGGGTGGCCGGGGTCGACCTGCTCCGGTCGCGCCGGGGCCCGCTGGTGCTGGAGGTGAATGCTTCTCCGGGCCTGGAAGGCATCGAGGGGGTGACCGCGGTAGACGTGGCCGGGGCGGTCATCGAACACGCCGTAGGTCTGGCAGCGGGTCGGCCCGTACGCCGCCGTCGGTCGGCCAAGCGGCAAAAATAAGCAAAAAACCCGCCGTAATTAACAGATTTTTAAGATCGCGAGTCCTACGCTGGCCAAGCCGAGCTGCGGGCTCCTCCTCGTGGATACCTCAGATCACGGCAATCGGGGCTTCAAGCCACCTTTGGACCCGGGCAAGGCGCTACGTGAGTGGCGCCTTCCCGGGTCGTTTTCTTTTCGTATTCCCGAGTAGGAACTTGTCGGCTCTGGCAGAATCCGATCTGGATCCACAGAATGGAAACGAACGCCATGAACCGATTCATTCGATTCTCGACATTTTTCCTGGCACTGGTCGCAACTTTAGCGACTGCTGGCACAGCATTGACGTTGGACCTCGCCAAGGGCGATTTCCCCGGGCAACGTGCTGCGATTGAAAAAACATTAGCCGAAGACAAGGCTTACCGCGAAGGGACGAGCGACAAGTTCGAGCAGATCACGCAGTCCTTCGACGGCATCGCCAAATTACTGGGCGGCCAAGGCGGCATCGATGGTCTGGATGCCGGACAACGCGATGCCGCGATGAAGCTCCAGGCGCAGGCCAATGAGGTCATCTCCACGATTCATCGTGACAGCCGGATCGTTTGCCAGCGCCGCAATCCCACCGGATCCCAGATTCCCAAGAGCTTCTGCATGACCGCCGCGGCCTGGGAGCGTGATGCCAGGAACAGCCAGGAGCTGATGCGCAACATGCAGGCGCCCGTGCCACAAACGATGAAGAGCAATTGATGCGCATCCTCGTCGTCGAAGACAACCGCGATATCGCCGCCAACCTGGGCGATTACCTGGAAGAGCGCGGCCACACCGTGGACTACGCGGCCGATGGCGTCACCGGGCTGCATCTTGCGGTGGTCAACGATTTCGATGCCATCGTGCTTGACTTGAACCTGCCCGGCATAGATGGCCTGGAAGTCTGCCGCCGACTTCGTTCGGAGGGTCGCAAGCAGACGCCGGTATTGATGCTGACTGCCCGCGATTCGCTCGACAGCAAACTCTCTGGTTTCGATTCCGGTGCCGACGACTATCTGGTAAAGCCGTTTGCGTTGCAGGAAGTCGAGGCACGCCTGCAGGTGCTTTCTCGTCGCGGCAAAGCGGCGCAGCCGCGCGTGCTCAATGTCGCCGATCTTGAATACAACCTCGATACGCTGGAAGTCCGCCGTGCCGGCAAGTTGCTGCAACTCAATCCGACAGCTCTGAAAATCCTGCAGGCGCTGATGGAGGCTTCGCCTTCGGTGGTGCCGAGAGTGCACCTTGAAACGCGCGTATGGGGTGAGGAACTGCCGGATTCCGACAGCTTGCGCGTCCATATCCACGGCCTGCGTGCCGCAGTGGACAAGCCCTTCGAGAAGGCCCTGATCCAGACCCGGCATGGCATCGGCTACCGGATCGCAGATGCCGAACCTGTCTGAGCCGACGCATTACCGGCGCCGTCTGCGCAGCCGAATCATCCTGTCCTTCCTGCTGCTCGGCTTCGGCCTGACCGCAATGTTCGCAGTCGCATCGCTGGCGCTGCGCAATCGTCTGGAAGGCCAGTTGCTCGACAGCACCTTGCAGGACGAGGCCGATAGCCTGAATGCCCAGGTTCGTACCGATCCGAATCGGCAGCCAACGTTTTCGTTCTTCGACGCCGGCACCTTCAGCGAACGGACCGCCTACAAGCTGCCCATGGAGTTGCAGCAAGTCGGCTCGGGCGTTTACGAGTTGGTGCAGATGGATGTCAATGGTCGGCAGAGCCACTACAAGTACGCGATCCGGCGCAAGGCCGGACTGATCAGTTGGGTCCGCTACGACGTCACCGGTTCGTCCATCGGCGAGCGGCAGATGATGGTCGCATTGGTGGCAGCGGTGTTCCTGTTCACCGGCCTGGCCTGGGTGATCGGGTTATGGTCGTCCTCGCGCGTGATCAGCCCATTGACCGAGCTGGCCCGGCGCGTTGGCGGCCTGGCCGGTCGCAACAATCCGGAAAAACTCGCGCCGCATTTCCCGCGCGACGAAGTCGGTGAATTGGCCGCAGCGCTTGACGGCTACGCCGAACGGATGACCTTGCTGGTCAAGCGCGACCAGGAATTCAACGCCGACGTCAGCCATGAATTGCGCACGCCGCTGGCGGTGATCCGCGGCGCCGCCGAGTTGCTGCTGGTCAATCCGGACTTGCCGGAAAAAACCCGGCAGCGGCTGGAGCGGATCGAACGGGCGACGCTGCAGTGCACCGACCTGACCACCGCTTTGCTGCTGTTATCGCGCAACGAACGCGGAAGTGGCCAGACCAATCTGCACAAGCTATGTCTGAGCCTGGCCGAATCCAATCGCGCCCAGCTGGGTGGCAAGCCGATCTCGATTTTCGTCGAAGGCCGCCAGGATATGTTCGTGAGCGCGCCGGAAGCTGCAGTGTCGGTCGCGGTCGGCAACCTGCTCGGCAATGCCTGCAAGTACACTCAGGAAGGCGAAGTTCGGGTAGTCGTGGAAGCGGACCGGGTGCGTATTGCCGATACCGGCCCCGGACTCAGCGATGAGGATGCCGCCCGCTTGTTTGAGCGCGGTTACCGCGGTTCCAGCGCCAGTGGCACCAGTGGCGGCGGCATCGGACTGTCGATCGTGCGCCGGCTCTGCGATCTCTACGGCTGGAAGGTCAGCATCGCGCCGTGCGCGGAGCATGGCGCGGAAGCGACGTTGGTGTTCTTGTAGGAGCGATGGAAATCGCGACCAAGGTCGCGGCAAACGGTCGCGATTTCCATCGCGCCTACAATCAGAGCGCTTCCAGCCAACCGTGCGGATCCGGCGTGCGACCGTCGAACAATCCGAAGAACAGGTCCTGCAATTTCTTCGTGAGCGGGCCGGGCTTGCCGGTGCCGACCTGGCGACCATCGACCGAACGGATCGGGGTGATTTCCGCAGCCGTTCCGCACATGAAAAGCTCATCGCACAAATACAAATACTCGCGGGGAATGTCGCGCTCGATCACTTCAATGCCATTGGCGCGCGCCAAGGTCATGATCGTGTTGCGGGTGATGCCGTTGAGCAGCGCGGCACTGATCGGTGTGGTGTGCAGCGCGCCGTTGAAGATCAGGAACAAATTCTCGCCGGCGCCTTCCGAGAGCAGCCCGGTGGAAGCGAGTGCGATGCCTTCGCCAAAGCCCAGGCGGCGCGCTTCGCGTGCGATCAACTGTCCGGAAAGATAATTGCCGCCGGCCTTGGCTCCGGCCGGGATAGTGTTCGGCGCGAATCGCTGCCAGCTCGACACACAGGCATCGATGCCGGCCTCGATCACATCGGCGCCGAGGTAACGACCCATGTTCCAGGCCGCCACCGACACCGAGGTCGGGCAGTCGGCGGACAGGCCGAAGCCGCCCAGATCCTTGTAGGCGATCGGGCGCAGGTAGCATTGGCCCAGACCATTGGCCTTGACGACGTCGCGGCAGGCCTGGTTGAGCTGCTCGAGCGTGTACGGCATCGGCATTTCGTAGATCTTGGCCGAGGCAAAAAGCCGCTGGATGTGTTCGGTCAGCCGGAAGATGGCGTGGCCATTCGTGGTTTCGTAGCAGCGGATGCCTTCGAAGACCGACGAGCCGTAGTGCAGGCCATGCGCCATCACGTGTACGGTTGCGTCCTGCCAACGCTTGATTTCGCCGTTGTGCCAGATGAAGTCAGGGTAGCGCTGGGTCATGGTGGGGTCCTGGTTGGGAAAAAGGGATCTGACCCCTTTTCCCCATTTTACCCCAGTCGCGCAAGCACCGATTCCGTGGGCTTGGCCAGGTTCAAGGTATAAAAGTGCAACTCCGGCACGCCCGCGTCTAGCAATCGCTGGCACATGGCCGCGACCAGATCGGATGCAAATTCGCGGATGCTCTGGGTATCGTCACCGAACGCCGCCATGCGCTTGTTGATCCAGCGCGGGATCTCGGCGCCGCAAGCTTCCGAGAAACGCTTGAGCTGAGTGAAGTTGGAGATCGGCATGATGCCCGGAATGATCGGTGCGGTTACGCCGAGCCGGCGGACATCGTCGACGAAACGGAAGTAGGCATCGGCGTTGTAGAAATACTGCGTGATCGCCGAGTTGGCGCCGGCATCCATTTTTTCCTTGAACCGGCGCAGGTCCGCCAGTGAATCCTCGGCCTGCGGATGCATCTCCGGATAGCAGCCGACTTCGATGCGGAAATAATCGCCGTGTACAGCGCGGATGAATGCGACTAGATCCGCCGCGTGGCGCAGGTCGCCCATCCGCGCCATGCCCGAAGGCAGGTCACCGCGCAAGGCAACGACGCGATTGCAGCCGAGCGCCCGGTACAGGTTGAGCAGCTCGCGGATTTCCTCGCGCGTCCCGCCCATGCAACTCAAGTGCGGAACGCCATTGAGTTTGTGCGCCTGACGCAGCTCGCGCACGGTTTCCGGCGTGTAGCTGAGCGTCGAGCCGCCGGCACCGAAGGTCACCGAAACGAATTCCGGTTCGTGCGTACGGAGCTTGCGCACGGTGCGCCACAATTGCTCGCGCTGCTCGTCGGTCTTGGGCGGGTAGAATTCTAAACTGATCGGAATGCGGGCCATGGCGTTAATATATCTCTTTTATGCGATAGAGAGATAATTGCCGTGCCGAGCCTGTCCAGTGAAACCCTGCGCAGCGAAGCCCGCGAATGGCGTCGGCCATGGAAGCTGGCGACGCTCGCAATCGGCATGGCCTGGCTGTGCTACGGCGCCACCCATTACCACTTCAGTGACTGGGACCTCGGCATCAGTTTCCTGATGGGCGGGCTGGCGTACCTGCTTGCGCCATGGAGTATCCGCATCTTGTACGAAGCGCTGCGCGCGCCGTTGCGGGCGCGACCGAGCGCAGTGTTGCTGGCGCTTTTCTTCGGTTGGTTCACCGTCGATGGCGTGTACGTGCTTTACCACACGCTGATGGGCAACCAGATGGTGCGCCTCGAGAACTTCCGTGCCTCCAGCATGCTGTTCCTGCTGGCCGGTGCGGTCTGGGCCTGGCGCGGGTCGGTCGCGGAATTCGTGGCGCAGTTGCGCGCGGAATTCCGCCGCTAGCGCGCGGGGCGGTTCTGTTCGCAGTGCGCGGCGTACGCGGGCGACATCCGCGCGCGCAGGAACTGCCACTGCTTGCTCCAGAACACCGGCGACGTGATGCGCCAGGCAGGAATTGCATCCGCCAAGTGGATGCCGTAGCGGCTGGCGTTCTTGCTGGCCGCGTCTTCGGCGGAGTACTCGTCGACGGCGGCGATGATGTCGAATATGGCACGGTCCCTTGCCTCGATCGGAACGTCGGTCGCCGCTTCGATCCGGTCGACTTCCAATTCGAGGAACCGTCGTGCCACTTCGACTGCCAACCGGAACTGCAGCCGGCCCATGTCGTTCTGCTTATCCTTGAGCTCGTGCAGGTTAGCGTTCCGGCTTTGCAGCACGTGCAGTGGATGCATGATGCGAACCGCGTGATCAACCCCGCGCAGCCTGGCCAGCACGGCGTTTCGTTCGATTTCGTCGCGGGACAGGCCGACCACGGCGTGCAACAGGTCGACGTTGTAGATGCGTTCGTCCCCGGCCTGGGCGATGGCGCTTCCGATCAGCGCCGTGATCGCTTCCGGTGGTAGAACGTTTGCCCGGCCCCGGATGGCCCGGGCAAACGCTTGCAAAGGCGCGGAGTTCGTGGCGTCGCGGGTAAAGAAATCGACGTCGCGCGAGACCGCCGGCAGGTCGCCGGGCTGGCGAATACCGTAGCGGTCCATCCAGAAGGCCAGGGCCTGGCCGCCTACCAGGACGACATCCTGGTCGGCGCTGGCCAACACCCGCAGGACCAACTCGGACGGCATATAGGCTTCGACGTTCCTGGCCACGACTCAGGCCTTGTAGAAAGTGGGGAACTCGAGCTCGGCATCCTGAACGAGCGACTTGGGGATGAAATGCAGCGACTCGGCCGCGCGCTTCCCGTCCCGGACGTCGGCGATGTCGAGCCGGCGGGTGGCCTCGGCAGCGGCGTCGAACGAGGTGACGTGCCGGCTGCCGACGGTCAGCGCCGCCATGCCGTGCCTGGCCCAGTACTCCAGCTGCTGGGCGATGCTCCGCTGTTCCAGCCGAGCTTCGAACTCGGCCAGGGCATACAGGGAATCGGAAACCCGCACGTTTTTGGCCATGGCGAGAGTATGTGGCAAATTGCCACACATTGCAAGTGATTGTTGTGAAAAGAAAAAGCCCGCGGATTGCGCCGCGGGCTCGGGGTGCAGGGTTGCGGTATGTGCGGCCTCGCGGTCGCGTCTCACGCCGCTCCTACAAGGTCAGTAGCGGTAATGATCCGGCTTGTACGGCCCATCCACCGATACGCCCAGATACGCGGCCTGCTCGGCGGTGAGTTGGGTCAGCTTCACGCCGATCTTCTCCAGGTGCAGGCGCGCGACTTCCTCGTCGAGCTTCTTGGGCAGGATGTAGACCTTGTTCTCGTAGGTGTCCTTGTTCGCCCACAGGTCGAGCTGGGCGAGGGTCTGGTTCGAGAACGAGTTCGACATCACGAAGCTCGGGTGGCCGGTGGCGCAGCCGAGGTTCACGAGGCGGCCTTCGGCGAGCAGGAAGATCGCGCGACCAGCCTTTCCATCAATGCTTGGGAACGTGTACTTGTCGACCTGCGGCTTGATGTTGAGTTTGATTGCGCCCGACGCGTTGAGCTTCTCGACCTGGATCTCGTTATCGAAATGCCCGATGTTGCAGACGATCGCTTGATCCTTCATCCGGCTCATGTGCTCGATGGTCAGCACATCTTTGTTGCCGGTGGTGGTGACGTAG
>JANXRY010000002.1 GCA_025356635.1 Gammaproteobacteria bacterium | reverse complement strand
GGCTGCGCGGCCGCTGGCGGGATCCGGCCTGGCGCCAGCGCTTGGACCAGCGCGTGCTCGGGACGCGCTTGCTGGGTCCGTTGGCAGCGCGCGTGGACACGGCCGGACTCGCACGCACGCTGGGCACGCTGCTGGCCAATGGCGTGCCGCTGTTGAACGCGATCATGCTGGCGCGCAATGGCGTTGCCAATCGCGTCTTGGCCAATGCCCTGGACGCGGCTGCGGCGGAAGTGAAATCCGGCGCCAGCCTGGGCTATGCGCTCGGCCGGCAAAAAGTATTCCCGCGCCTGGCCGTGCAGATGGTCCAGGTGGGTGAAGAGTCCGGCGAGCTGGATACGATGCTGCTCAAGGTCGCCGATACCTACGACCTGGAAGTCCGCGATGCCCTCGACCGCCTGCTGGCGCTGCTGGTGCCGGCGATCACCCTGCTGATGACCGTGATCATCGGTACCATCATTCTTTCCGTGCTATTGCCCATCTACGATCTGACAGGAAGCCTTGGCTGATGAAGACTCATCGTTCCCACGCTCGCGCAAGCGGGTTTACCCTGGTCGAAATTGTCATTGTCATCGCCCTCATTGGTCTGATCCTGGCGGTGGTTGCCAATCGCATCATGGGCAGCCAGAAACGCGCCGAGTACAAACTCGCACAAACCCAGTTGCAGACCTTGTCGGGCAAGATCGAGCAGTACCAGTCCGATGTCGGCAGCCTGCCCGATTCGCTCAAGCAGCTGGTCATCGCTCCGGCTAACGCCAGCGGTTGGCTCGGCCCGTATTCGCGTGACGAGGAATTGCAGGATCCCTGGCATCACCCGATCGAATACAAGCGACCAGGCGAGGAGGGTCGTGCCTACCAGTTGACCAGTCTTGGAGTCGATGGCAAGGCTGGCGGTGAAGGCGTGGACAAGGACATTGTCGCGCCCTGAGGGCACCGGCAGCCCGATGCGCGCGCGCGGCTTCACCTTGATCGAACTGGTGGTGGTGGTGGCGTTGATCGCGACGGCCATGGCCCTGGCTGCGACGGTTTTCAGCGCCGGCCTGCCGGGGCAGCAATTGCGTGGTGCCACGCGTGAGTTGGCCGCCCAACTTCGCTATACGCGTGCCCAGGCGTTGGTGACCGGCGAGCCGCAGCGTTTCCTGCTCGACACTCGCTCGCGAGAATGGCAGGCGCCGAATCATCATCGCGGTCGTGTGCCAGAAAAGATCGGCATCGTTGCGACCGTGGCAAGAGACGAACGGCCGTCGCCGCAAGTGGCGGCCATTCGCTTCTTTCCGGAAGGCGCGGCCACCGGCGGACGGATCGTCCTCAAACGCGACAGCGCCGCCTGGCAGATCGATGTCGACTGGCTGACCGGCGAAGTCAGGACCACGCGCGTGGCTTCGCCATGAGCGCGAAAGCGCGCCCGAGTCGCGGCTTCACTTTACTCGAGGTGATGCTCGCATTCGTGTTGTTGGCCATGCTGATGGGGCTGGCGATCGCCGCGCTGGCCAACGGTCTGCGACAAGTGCGGCGGGCTCAGGACGAAACCACCGCCACTTTGTATGCGCAGTCTCTGCTCGATGGCATCGGCGTGCTCGCGCCGATCGTGCCGGGCCAGCGCGCCGGCAGTTTCGGCGATGCCCGCTATCGCTACCTGCTCGACATTCGCGTCGTTCCTGATCCCGCACCGGTGATCGCCGCACGCACCGCCGTTACCAGCGCTGCTCCCGTGTCGCATCTGTATCGCATCGCACTACAAGTGCAGTGGGGCGAAGGCAGCGCCGGGCAAAGGCTGGAATTTGCCTGCCTGCGCGCGCGTGCGGCGAGTGGTGCAGAGCCATGACGCACCGCGCCAGAGGATTCACGCTGGTCGAGGTCCTGGTGGCGATCGGCCTGTTGGCGTTCGGCATGACGCTGGCGATCGCTGCGCTGCGTGGCGCCACTCAGGCCAGCAATCACGCTGAGGCAACGGCACAACGCGGCGAACGCCTACGCGCCGTCCAGGGCTTCCTGCGCTCGCAATTGTCGGGGGCGTTGCCGATCTCTTTCCAGAATGACACGGACAGCGGCCAGGCCACCCTGGTGATTGGCAAGAACGACGAGCTCCGGTTCGTTGCCGGTATGCCCGGCTACCTGGGGCGCGGCGGCGCCTACCTGCAGACCTTCAAGCTGGTGTCTGGCGCCGATGGCAGGCAACTGACCTTCGAATTCCAGCAACTGGGCCCGGACGGACCCCTGCCCGCGGAACGGCCGCCACAGGTGCTGCTGGACGGCATCGCCGACGCCCGGTTCGAGTACCGGACCATCGACAGCCAGGGGCGACCTGGGTCGTGGCAGGGGGCATGGAACCAATCGGGTACATTGCCGCCGCTGCTGCGCTTGCGCCTGCGTTTTTCAGATCCGAAAAATGCCTGGCCCGATCTCGTCGTTGCAGTGCGATTGGGCGCTGCCAGCGCGGTCGCCTCGGCACAACCCGATACCGGCGAGGTTGCGCCGCCATGAGCCAGATCCGTGGTGTCGCTTTGCTGCTGGTGCTATGGCTGCTCGTGCTGATGACCGGCCTGGTGTCGGCGTTTGCGTTGACGGCGCGGGTCGAGGGCCTTCAGGGCCAATGGCTGGGGCGCAGCGTGGCGGCGCGATTGGCTGCCGAATCAGGTGTGGAACTTGCAGTGGCGCGACTGTCTGTTCAAGACCCTGCCCAGCGCTGGCAGCCCGACGGCCGCGAGTATGCATTTGGATTCGATGGCTGGCGGGTGAAGGTGCGGATCCAGGATGAATCGGGCAAGGCGGATCTGAACGCGATCGCGCCAGACGTCATGGCCAGTCTGCTGGTACAGCTTGGCGAGGATCCCGCGTCGGCGGCGCGGATCGGCGCTGCCATCACCGATTGGCACGACGACGACGATCTGCTCAGCCCGGGCGGTGGCGCCGAAGATCCGCAATACGCGGCCGAAGACCTGCCGTACGGAGCGAAAGATCGTCCGTTCGAGCTGGTATCGGAGCTGCGGCTGGTGCTGGGCGTGACGCCAGCCCTGTACTCCAGGCTTGCCCCGTACGTCACCGTCTATACCGGCATGAATCGCCCCGAAGGCAGCTTCGCTCCCGCGGTGATCTTGCGCGCGCTGGGAACGGATCCTGCCCGGGTGGCGGAAATCGAAGCACAGCGGGCCGGCGCTGCGCCCGAAAACCTCGCGGCCTCGGGGTCGGGAACGTATAGTATTTCCAGCGAAGCCATCCGCACCGATGGCGCCCGGGCCCGGATCCACGCCGTCGTGCGCCTCGGTGCCGGTGGCGTTGCCGGACAGATGTACACGCCCTTGGCGTGGCGTACAGGAAATTCCGATTGATGTCAGCCAACCCTCCGATTGTTCCTGCCGCGGCCTCATGGTCGGGCATCGACCGTTGGCTGCAGTCGGTGCGCCAGCAGTTTCGCGAGCGCTTGCCGGAGCTGATCCCGACCGGCTGGCGGCAGCGCCTGGGTATCGAACGCCGCCGGCTCTTGCTTTGCCTGCGGCCCGACGTGCTGCTGCTGCAGGAATGGCGTGAGGGCCGTTGCTTGCCCATCGGCACCGTTGCCTTTGACGATATCGAGACGCTCGATGCGCTGTACCTGCGCCTGAAGCAGTCCGCCGCCGACATGCCGCGCTGGCTGGTGCTCGACCCAGCGCAAGTCTTGGTCCGGCCGATGCAGCTGCCTGCCGCCAGCGAGGCGCATCTCAATGAAGTGATGGCGCATGAGATCGACCGGCAAACCCCGTTCACTGCCGAGCAGGTGAGCTTCGAGGGTCGAGTCGTTGCCCGCGACCTGGCGCAAAAACAGCTGCATGCAGAACTGGTGGTGCTGCCGAAGACGCGACTGGAAGCAGCGTTGGCGCAGTTGGGTCCGCTCGCCGAAGGCTTGGCCGGCGCGGATGTCGGGTCGCCGGATGGCGCGCGCCTCGGCGTCAACCTGCTGCCGGTTCCGCGACGCGCGACGCGCAGTGATCGCAGCCGGTGGCTCGATGCTGGCCTTGCCCTGGCTTTCGCGGTCTTGGTCGTCCTTGCCATGGGATTGGCCTTGAATCGACGCGAGTCGGTGTTGCTTGATTATCAGCATCGCGTTGCCGCGGCCACGGTCGAGGCGCGCGAAGCACGCAAGTTGCGCAACCAGTTGTTGGTTGCGACCAAGGCGGAGAATTTTCTTGCCGCTCGGCGTCTGCACCAGCCGACCACGCTCGAATTGCTCGCCGATCTGACCCGGCGGCTACCCGATACGACCTGGCTCGAGAAAATTTCCGTCAGCGATGGCAACGTCGTCCTGATCGGCCAGAGCCAGCAAGCCTCGGCACTGGTCGGCCTGCTTCAGGCTTCGTCACTGATCGTCACGCCGGCATTGACCGGGTCGGTCCAAACCGATCCGCGTAGCGGGCGCGAGCGCTTCACACTTACGGCCAAAGTCGCAGGCACGACAAGGGAGAAGCCCGATGCGGCCAATCCCTGATCGTTGGCGCGTGCTCGGCGTCCTGGCGGCGCTGCTCGCCATTGCCTACTTGTTGTTGGTGCATTGGTGGTTCACCGCGCCGATGCTCGACCTCGGCGGCCAGATCCGCGATCTTTCGGTCCAGGAACAGTCGTTGCGGGCAGAAGCCGCACAACGTCCGGCATTGAATCGGCAGATGGCGCAGCTGCAGGTGTTTGAGTCCGGTCACCCCGGATTCCTGCCCGAAGCCAGCCAGGAACTGGCCAGCGCCGGACTGGTGCAGCGCCTGGAGCAAGTCGTCGCGACCGCCAGCCCCAATCCCAACGCCTGCCAGATCACCGCGCGCACACCGGCACAGGCCAATGCCGGCGACTCATATGTGCGCGTCGTGGTGCAGGTTCGCCTGCGTTGCGGCATGGCCGAACTCGCGGCGATATTGCATGATCTGGAAAGCAACAATCCGCAGCTGTTCATCGACAACCTCGACCTGTTGTCGCGGCGCAGCTACCTGCTGGCGACGCCGGATGACAGCGGATCCATGGATGTGAGTTTCGACCTTTATGGCTACCTGCGCAGCGTACCGGGAGGCTCGGGTGGTTGACGTCTGGCGCCCGATGACCTGGTTGCTGGCCGCTGTTTGCGGCTGGGCCTTGCTGTTGGTGGGAATCATCGCCACCGGATTGGGCAACCGCTTTCCGGAGCCGGCCAACGTGACCGCTCCCGCGCCGCCCATGCCTGTCCTAGCGGAGATGAAGGTGCGGCTCGGGCCCTTTGCAGACTACGTTGATGTCGGCAACCGGCCATTGCTGATGCCCGATCGTCGTCCTGGTGTTGTACTTGCCCAGGGCGGGCAGGCAGGCGCTGCAGACCTGGACGTCAGTCTCACCAGCGTCCTGATGACGCCCACCCTGCAGATGGTGATCCTGACCGGAAACCAGGATGGCCGCAGCCGGCGCGTGCGTCTTGGCGACACCGCCGAAGGCAGCAACTGGCGGTTGATCCGGCTCGAGCCGCGCCGCGCCACCTTCGAACGTCCTTCCGGTGAAGTGACGCTGGACCTTCGCGTCTTCGACGGCAAGGGCTCGAGTGTTGCGCCGCCAACCGCGGGCGTGTCGGCCGACACCAGTGCACCACCGGCAACGGCCGATTCCGACGAGCGTGCCCCTCCCAACGCACCGGCGACTGTCGTCAACAATCCTCCTGCCGCGCCCACCGCGGCGACCTCGCAGGATCAGCAGATCGAAGCCATCCGACGTCGCATCGAGGCCAGGCGCGCACAAATGCGTTCAGCCGCCGCTGCCGGCGACGGCGCAGACAACCACTAGAGCCAACCATGAAATCACGCCTTCGTTTCCTGCCCCTCGCTGCCTTCTTGACGACGCTCCTGAGTGGATGCATCACGCCCAGTTCGCCGGTGATCCGCCACAATGCTGAAGCGATTACTGCGACGACGACGACCTCGACCGGAGCCGTCGCGGGCACGGAATCGCCCAGTCCAGTGCAACCGCGCATCAGCGCGGGCACCGGCATGTTGATCAACGAGCGCGCCGCGGCGGAACCGCCACCAAACCTGGGCAGCACTGGCCAGGCGACTTTCAATTTCGAAGGCGAATCCTTGCAGGCGGTGGTCAAGGCCATTCTCGGCGACCTGCTGCAGCAGAATTATGTGATCGCGCCGGGAGTGCAGGGCACCGTGACCCTGGGCACGCCCAAACCGGTGAGCGCCGCCCAGGCCCTGTCGCTGCTGGAAATGGTGCTCGGCTGGAACAATGCCCGCCTGGTCTGGAGCGATGGCCGCTACAACATCGTGCCTGCCGACCAGGCGCTCGCCGGAAATCTGGCGCCGCGTACCGGCGCCGCCGCCGACGCCCGTGGCTATGAGGTCCGGGCCGTGCCGCTGCGCTACATCTCCGCCACCGAAATGGAGAAGCTGCTCAAGCCCTATGCCCGCGACAAGGCGATCGTACAGACGGATGCTTCGCGCAACATGATCGTGATCGCTGGCAGCCGTGCCGAATTGCAGAACTATCTGCGAACGATCGAGATCTTCGACGTTGATTGGCTCGCCGGCATGTCGGTGGGCGTGTATCCGTTGCAGTCCGGCGACGCCGGCAAGATGGTGACCGAATTGGAGAAGGTGTTCGGCGAAAGCGGCAAGACGCCGCTCGCGGGCATGTTCCGGTTCATGCCGCTCGATGCCCAGAACGCGGTCATGGTGATTACGCCGCAGGCGGCCTACCTGAAGGAAATCGAAGCCTGGATCGAGCGCATGGACGCCGGCGGCGACGGCGCGCGCTTGTACGTGTACGAGGTCAAGTACATGAAGGCGTCCGATCTCGCCGAACAGCTGGCCAGCGTCTACGGCGGCGGTAGCCAACGGCCGTCCAACGACGTCTCGCTGATGCCGAGCATGGAGCCGGTGGAAGTGCGCACTACCGATGATCCGAATCAGGCCAGCCAGGCGCAGCAGTCCAGCCGGCCGCTGTCGTCTGCGTCGGTATCCAATTCGCAGGCCACGCTAAATGTCGACGGCGATCAGGTCAGCGTCAGCGCGGTCGCCGAAAGCAATTCCCTGTTGGTGCGCGCCAGTCCCCCGCATTGGGAATCGATCCGGCACGCCATCGACCAGCTCGATGAGATGCCGCTGCAGGTGCACATCGAGGCGCAGGTGGTCGAGGTCAAGCTGACCGGTGAGTTGAGTTATGGCGTCAGCTGGTTCTTCGGCAATGCGATCGATGCAACGACACGAGTCACTACCAACAGCCTCAGCGACTGGCAAAATTCCGGCACCAGCATCCGGCCGGCGCCGGACGGCGGCAGCTTCACTTTTCTCGGCCCGAGCGCGCAGGCCATCCTGAAGACACTCGACTCGGTATCCGACCTGCGCGTGCTTTCGGCGCCGTCGGTGCTGGTACGCAATAATGTTGAGGCCGATTTCAGCGCAGGCACCCAGATACCGGTGGCGAGCACAGTCATCAACAACAATGGCAACACCAATTCCGACAACACCTTCAGCCAGGTGCAGTTCCGCCAGACCGGCGTGAGCCTGCGGGTTCGGCCGCGAGTCAGCAGCAACGGCATGGTGTTCATGGAAATCACCCAGGACGTCAGTTCACCCAGCGCCAGCGGCCCGGTGATTGGCGGCAACATCAGCGTCGACAACCGCAAGCTGCATACCGAGGTCGCGGTGCAGACCGGTGAAACAGTTGTCCTTGCCGGGCTGATCAAGACCGAACAGGGTAAGGGCTCGTCGGGCATTCCTTTCCTGAGTCGCATCCCGGTGGTCGGCGGTTTGTTCGGCAGCCAAAACCAGAGCAACAACCGCTCGGAAGTGCTGGTGCTGATCACGCCCACCGTGGTTCGCGATCCCGCCGAAGCACGGCGCCTGACCGACGAATACGGCGAACGCTTCCGCGCGCTTGATCCGCTGCGCAAAGCGTCCGGGACCACCACGCCGCACCATTGAGCGGCGCGGCGGTGGTGATCTTGGTCTGCGTCACGACGGCCCCCGCACTCGACGAGTGCCTGGCTGCCCTTGACCGCAGTCTGCCCGCAGGCACTCCCGTGCTGGTGGCCGATGACGCCGGCGGCGATCCGCGCGTAGCTCCGCTGGCGCATGGTTGGTGCGAACGCACCCGCCTGCCGGCGCACTTCCTTCGCCGCGATCGGCCGTATGGTCGCGCCCGTCACCGTGGCTACCTGATTGCGGATCATCCGGGCCAAGACCTGGTACTGCTGGACGGCGACGCGCTACCGGTGCCCGGCTGGCTGGAAGCGCTGCAGCGCTGCGCCGGGGCGCATCCGGACGTCGCCACGCTATCGACCTGGAGCAATGGTGTCGGCTTATGTTCGTTTCCGCGTTTTTGCGAAGCCAGTCCGCTGCCGACTTCGTTGGACACGATCGCCGCCGCTGCGGCAAGGATGGGCGATGAGCAATTGCCGGAACTGCCGATGGCGCAAGGGCCTTGCCTATATCTTCGCGCAGACGCTTTGCGCCGCTTGGGCAGTTGGGACTGCGATAGCTTCGAAGCACTCGGAGCCGACGCGGATTTTTGCCATCGCGCCGCGTCGATGGGCTGGCGCAATGTCCTGTGCCCGACGGTCTTCGTCGGTCGCAGCGAGTCGGCGGTCAGCGAACCGGTCGGCGATGATTTGCGGCGATTGTCGGCCCGCTGGCCGTCGCACCAGGAGGAGTTGGCGCGTTTCCTGCTGTCCGACCCCTTGTACCCTTTGCGCGAGAAGTTGACTGAGCGTTTGGCCGAACTGATCGGCGCAGCCCGGCACGGAGGACCGCAAGGTGACCTGTTCAACTGAGCGGAACCAGGGATGATCCGCGCGCCGGACATTGGCGTGGTGGTGGTCAGCCACCGTTCGGCGAGAACGCTTGGCCGCTGCCTGGATTGCCTGCGCGTTGCCGATGGCGTGGCGAGGATTGTTGTTGTCGACAACGCCTCTGACGATGCCAGCATCGCAATTGTTGAACGACTGGCAAAAAGCGATTCGCGTTTGCAGATGCTGGGCAACACTGCGAACCACGGCTTCGGCATCGCCTGCAACCAAGGAGCGCGCGCGCTCGACACGCCTTGGGTAGCCTTCGTCAACCCCGATGTCTATGTCGCGCGCGATGATCTGGCGAGGTTGGCCAGCCACGCCAGTTCCGCGCCGGGCGCCGGATTGCTGGGCACCGATGCCATCGATGCGGCCGGCCGGGCCGATCCTGCGGTTCGCCGCTGGGATCCGTCATTGCGGCGCTTGCTGTTGCGTGCCGGCGCGCGCGACGAACTCTATTTCGGTCGCGATCCGGCGGCGTCATTACAGCGCGTGGAAGCGACTTCCGGTGCGGTCATGCTGTTGCCGCTGGCCTTGTTCAGGAAATTGGGTGGCTTCGATGAAGGCTATCGCCTGCATGCCGAAGACCTTGACCTGTGTCGGCGCATACGCGAGGCCGGTTACGAAGTGCTGGTGGCGAACGACATCACCGTGCTGCATTTGCGTGGCGCGTCCAGCCGAACCCGGCCGCTGTGGGCGGAATGGCAGAAACATCGCGGGTTGTGGCGCTATTTCAAAAAATTCGAATCTGCCCAAACCTCCGGGCCAATGCGTGCCTTGATCTGGCTCGGGCTGTGGTTGCACTTTTGGCTGCTGGCGGCGCCCGTCGCCCTGTGGCGGCGTTTTATCAACGATAAAGGTTGATCTGGTCGCGTAGTTGCCGCGCGGCGAAACCGGCGGCAATAGCGAAATCCTCGTCGGCGCTGGCGTAGAGAATGGCGCGCGAGGAACTGATCGCCAGGCCGGTGCCATCGGAGGTCGCGCCGTTTTTCACCACCGCCTCAACATCGCCGCCCTGCGCGCCGACACCCGGCACCAGGAAGGGTAGGTCGCCAACCAATGCGCGCACTTGCGCGAGTTCCGCCGGCCAGGTTGCGCCGACTACGAGCATGCAGTTGCTGTTGCTGTTCCAGTCACGAGCGACTCGTTGTGCTACATGTTGGTAAACCGGACGTTCGTTGGCAACGAGGTTCTGGAATTCGCCCGAACCGGGGTTCGATGTGCGGCAGAGCACGACCACGCCTTTGTCGGCGCGATCCAGGAACGGCTGCGCGGAATCGCGGCCGAGATAGGGGTTGATCGTGACGGCATCGGCGCCGTAGCGGTCGAAGGCTTCGATCGCGTAGTTGCTCGCGGTGCTGCCGATGTCGCCGCGCTTGCTGTCCAGGATCACCGGCACGCCCGGATGGGCCGCGTGGATATGGGCGATCAATCGCTGCAGTGCATCCTCGGCGCGGAGCGCGGCGAAGTGGGCGATCTGCGGCTTGAAAGCGCAGGCGGATTCCGCAGTGGCGTCGACGATGGCGCGGCAGAACTCGAACACCGCGTCGGGGCGATCGCGCAAATGCGCCGGAAACTTCGCCGGCTCCGGATCGAGGCCGACACAGACCAGGGTATTGGCCTGGCGCCAGCGCTGCTGCAGGGCCTGCATGAAGTTCATCGCGGCTATTTTAGCGCCTTGAAACGCAAACGATGCGGTTGCGAGCCTTCCTCGCCAAGGCGACGACGCTTGTCTTCTTCATATTCCTTGTAGTTGCCGGGGAAGAACTCCACGTGCGAGTCGCCCTCGAAGGCCAGGATGTGGGTGGCGATGCGATCGAGGAACCAGCGGTCATGGGAAATGACCATCACGCAGCCCGGGAATTCCAGCAGCGCATCTTCGAGCGCACGCAGGGTTTCGATGTCGAGGTCGTTTGATGGTTCGTCGAGCAGCAGCACGTTCCCGCCCTGCAGCAGCGTCTTGGCCAGGTGCAGGCGGCCGCGTTCGCCGCCGGACAGCGTGCCGACCAGTTTCTGTTGGTCCGCGCCCTTGAAGTTGAAGCGGCCGATGTAGGCGCGCGACTGGATCTCGACCTTGCCGATGGTCAGGATGTCGGAACCGCCGGAGACTTCCTGCCAGACGTTCTTGTTGCCTTCGAGTTTTTCGCGGCTCTGGTCAACATAGGCGATCTTGACCGTGTGACCGATGTTCACTTCACCGGAATCGGGTTTTTCAGCGCCAGTGATCATCTTGAACAGGGTCGATTTACCCGCGCCATTAGGACCAATAATCCCGACGATGGCGCCGGGCGGGATCATGATGTTGAGATCGTCGATCAACAGGCGATCGCCGAAGGCCTTCGAGACGTTCTTGAACTCGATCACTCGATCGCCGAGACGCTCGCCCGGTGGAATGAACAGTTCATTGGTTTCATTGCGGCGCTGGTATTCGACCGAGTTCAGCTCCTCGAAGCGCTGCATGCGCGCCTTGCCCTTGGAACGGCCGCCCTTGGCGTTCTGGCGGACCCACTCGAGTTCCTTGGCGAGTGCCTTCTGCCGGGATTTTTCCTGCGTTTCTTCCAGCTTCAGGCGTTCGCCCTTCTGCTGTAGCCAATCGGAATAATTGCCCTTCCAGGGAATGCCGCGGCCGCGGTCGAGTTCGAGGATCCATTCGGCGGCGTTGTCGAGGAAGTAGCGATCATGGGTGACCGCGACCACGGTGCCGGAGAAGCGGGTCAGGAACTGTTCCAGCCACTCCACCGATTCGGCGTCGAGATGGTTGGTCGGTTCGTCGAGCAGCAGCATGTCCGGCTTGCTCAGCAGCAATCGGCAGAGCGCGACGCGGCGCTTCTCGCCGCCGGACAGCGGGCCGATCTTCGCGTCCCAGGGTGGAATGCGCAGCGCGTCGGCGGCGATGTCGAGTTGCTGTTGCAAGGTGTCGGCGTCGCCGGTGGCCAGGATCGCTTCCAGGCGCTGCTGTTGCGAGGCGAGCTTGTCGAAGTCGGCGTCGGGTTCGGCGTAGGCAGCGTAGACGGCATCGAGCGCCGCCTGGGCGTGCAGCAATTCGCCAACGCCTTCCTCGACCGCTTCGCGCACGGTCTGTTCGGGATTCAGGCGCGGCTCCTGTTCGAGGTAGCCGATCTTGATGCCCGGCTGCGGGCGGGCTTCACCGAGAAAATCGGTATCGACGCCGGCCATGATCCGCAGCACGGTGGATTTGCCGGCGCCGTTCAGGCCGAGCAGGCCGATCTTGGCGCCCGGGAAAAAGCTGAGCGAAATGTCCTTGATGATTTCGCGCTTGGGCGGCACGACCTTGGACACGCCGATCATGGTGTAGATGTATTGCGACATGGGGATTTCTGGCCGGCTAGAGTTTGGAAGGAGGTTGTCAGTAAGCCCGCCACGGCGGCCAGCCCGGGAAGGGCGGCGCGGCACGAGCGTAATAGCGCTGGTTATGCGGCCAATTATCCTTGAATCCAGCTGCCGGCGCCACTTTCATTGGCCCTAAACCCCCGCCGGCGTTACAATTTCAGCCCTTTTACGCTGCTTCCGAGGCCTCCATGTTTGCCCGCGACATGCGCATTGCCGGATACGACCCCGAACTGGCCCAGGCTATCGAGAACGAGCGCCAGCGGCAGGAAGATCACGTCGAACTGATTGCCTCGGAAAACTACGCCAGCCCGCGCGTGCTTGAAGCGCAGGGCAGCGTGCTGACCAACAAGTACGCGGAAGGCTACCCGGGCAAGCGCTACTACGGCGGCTGCGAGTTCGTTGATATCGCCGAAAAGCTGGCGCTCGAACGCGTCAAGGAGCTTTTTGGCGCCGACTACGCCAACGTGCAGCCGCATTCGGGCTCGCAGGCCGACCAGGCGGTCTACCTCGCGCTGCTCTCGCCGGGCGATACCATCCTCGGCATGAGCCTGGCCCACGGCGGCCACCTTACCCACGGCGCCAAGGTCAACATCTCCGGCAAGTTGTTCAACGCCGTGCAATACGGCGTCGATGAAAACGGCCTGATCGATTACGACGAAGTTCAGCGCCTCGCCAGTGAACACAATCCGAAGATGCTGGTCGCCGGTTTTTCCGCCTATTCGCAAGTGGTCGACTGGGCGCGGATGCGCGCAATCGCCGATTCGCTCGGCGCGATTTTCTTCGTTGATATGGCGCACGTCGCCGGTCTGGTCGCGGCGGGCGTCTATCCCAGCCCGCTGCCACATGCGCACGTGGTGACTTCCACCACGCACAAGACCCTGCGCGGCCCGCGCGGCGGCATCATCCTCGCCAGCCTCAAACAAAGCGGAAGCGCGTCCGAGGATCTTGCGAAAAAATTGCAGAGCATCGTTTTTCCTGGCATCCAGGGCGGACCGCTGATGCACGTCATCGCCGCCAAGGCGGTAGCGTTCAAGGAAGCGCTGGAGCCGGCATTCACCGATTACCAGGCGCAGGTCGTGAAGAATGCCCAAGCGATGGCCAAGGCGATCATGGCGCGTGGCTACAAGATCGTTTCCGGCGGTACGGAGAACCACCTGATGCTGATCGACCTGATCGGTCGTGAAGTCAGCGGCAAGGATGCCGAAGCCGCGCTTGGCCTGGCCCATATCACCGTGAACAAGAATTCGGTGCCGAACGATCCGCGCTCGCCCTTCGTCACCTCAGGACTGCGTATCGGCACGCCTGCGGTCACCACCCGCGGCTACAAGGAACCGGATTGCGTCGCACTGGCCAACTGGCTGTGCGATGTCCTCGATGCTCCGAGCGACGCAAACGTGATCGCCAGCGTGCGCGAAAACGTCATCAAGCAGTGCCACCAGTTCCCGGTGTATGGCTAATCGCCTGGCGAATGCATTGCCCCTTCTGCCAGCACGAAGACACCCGCGTTATCGATTCTCGGTTAACCGAGGACGGCGCGACCGTGCGGCGGCGGCGCGAGTGCCCGGCTTGCAGCGAGCGCTTCAACACGTACGAGAACGCCGAGATCAAGCTGCCCGCGATCGTCAAGAACGACGACCGGCGCGAATCGTTCGACGAAGCCAAGCTGCGCGTGAGTTTCGAGCGTGCGTTGCAGAAACGGCCGGTGTCGCCCGAGCAGATCGACACCGCCGTGCGCCACGTTATCCACGCATTGCGCATGAGCGGCGAGCGCGAGCTACCCTCGCGCCGGGTCGGTGTGTTCGTGATGGACGAATTGCGCAAGCTCGACCAGGTCGCCTACGTGCGTTTCGCGTCGGTCTATCGCAAGTTCGAGGACGTCGCCGATTTCCGCGAAGAAATCGAACGGCTCGAACGCGACCTGCCGGGCATGGCTAGCGAATCCCTGCCCGGACTTGGCGAACCGCCACGTGCCGGCAAGCGCTGATGTCATGAACACCACTGGCTTGAAGATCGAATTTCTCGCCGATCATCCACATTGGGTCGAGACGCTCGCCTCCTGGCACCACGCCGAGTGGGCGCATTTGTTCGACGAGTGGACGCTTGAGATCGCTCGCATCGAGTTGGCCGACCATGCTACGCGACATAGCGTACCGACCACGCTGGTGCTGCACGAGGGCGGACAATTGCTTGGCTCGGTCAGTCTGGTGATCGAGGACGCGCCGGAACTGCAGGGCGAAGGCAGCCCGTGGCTGGCGAGCCTGTATGTGTTGCCATCGGCGCGTGGCCGCGGCCATGGCTCGCGTCTTGTGCATGCTGCGGTAAATTTGGCGGCGAAGCAGGGTGTCGAATGCTTGTACCTGTTTACGCCCGATCAGGCGGCGTTCTACGAGCGTCTGGGCTGGACGCGACGGATGCGCACGCGCCTGCACGGCAACGATGTGACGCTGATGGATATTGCATTGCCAATGGCGAACGCCGCATGAGCAGTCTCAATCCGGACAGCTTCAGTGCCATCGACCACGCCTTCATGGCTCGCGCATTGCGTCTGGCCGAACGTGGCGCCTACACAACCCGGCCGAACCCGATGGTTGGCTGCGTGATCACGCGTGGCGAGGAACTGGTCGGCGAAGGATTTCATGTGCAAGCCGGCGGGCCGCACGCGGAAGTGTTCGCCTTGCGCGAAGCCGGCGCGCGTGCGCGCGGCGCCACCGCCTATGTCACCCTCGAACCCTGCGCGCACCATGGCCGCACGCCGCCTTGCGCCGATGCGCTGGTTGCGGCCGGCATCACCCGCGTGGTTGCCGCGACTCGAGATCCGTTTGGCCGCGTCGATGGCGACGGCTTCCGAAAACTGACGGCCGTTGGCGTGCAAGTGGAAACCGGGTTGATGGAAGCGGCCGCACGTGAACTCAATCGCGGATTTTTTTCCCGGGTCGAACGCGGACGTCCGTGGCTGCGAGTCAAGCTGGCGATGAGCCTGGATGGTCGCACCGCCGCCGCCGATGGCGATTCCAAATGGATAACCTCCGACCAGGCGCGTGCCGATGTGCAACGCTGGCGCGCCCGCAGCGGCGCCTTGCTGACCGGCAGCGGCACTGTGCGAGCAGACGACCCGATGCTGACCGTGCGCCTGCCCGAAGGCGAAGAAGCGCTGGCGCCCTTGCGCGTGGTGCTCGATACCCGTGGCGGACTTCTGACCACCGCACGCATCTTCGACGAGCAAGCGCCGACACTGGCGATACATGCGGTGGACATGGTCCCTGATTACGAAGACGACATCGAGGCACTGGCCGTTCCGCGCGATGGCGATCGCCTCGACCTGAGCGCCGTGCTCGCGCAGTTGGCGCAACGCGGCATCAACGAGGTCCAGGTCGAAGCCGGCGCGACGCTTGCCGGCGCCATGTTGCAGGTCGGTATCGTCGATGAGCTGCTGCTGTATATCGCGCCCATCCTGCTGGGCGATCGTGGCCGCCCGCTGTTGACGGGGCTTGGCGTCGAAGACATGGCGGGCCGGCGCGGCATGCGCGTGGTCGAATCGCGCCAGGTCGGCCCCGATCTGCGGCTTTTGTTGAGGCCGAACTGAGCATGTTCACCGGATTGATCCAGGCGATAGGCAAACTCGAATCGCGACAAACGCTCGGCGGTGATCTGCGCCTGCGTTTTACCTTCGGAGACTCCTTTTCGGATCTCGATCTCGGTGAAAGCATCGCCGTGTCGGGCGTCTGCCTGACTGTGGTTGAATTTGACGCGCACTCGTTTGCTGCCGATGTTTCCAACGAGACGTTGTCGCTGAGCACGCTCGGTAGTCTTGACACCGACGCCTTGGTGAATCTGGAGCGCTCCCTTCTGCCGACCACGCGCTTGGGTGGGCATCTTGTTTCCGGCCATGTCGACGGACTCGGTCGTATCGCCGAAATTCGCGACGATGGCCGCTCGCAGCGCTGGCGTTTCAGCGCACCGCGACCGCTGCTGCGTTATATCGCAGTGAAAGGTTCGGTGGCCGTGGACGGCGTCAGCCTCACGGTCAACGTCGCCGATGCCGAGGGCTTCGAAGTCAATCTGGTGCCGCACACTGTCGCGCACACGGCGTTCGCGATTGCGTGCACTGGCGACGCCGTGAATCTGGAAGTGGATACGATCGCCCGCTACGTCGAACGACTGGTTACCACCAAGGACTGGACATGAGCTTCGCCCCGATTCCCGAGATCCTCGCCGATATCCGCGCCGGCCGCATGGTGGTGATCGTCGACGACGAAGACCGCGAGAACGAAGGCGATCTGATCATGGCCGCCGAGCTGGTGCGGCCTTCCGATATCAACTTCATGGTCACGCACGCACGCGGCCTGGTCTGCTTGTCGCTCACTCGCGAGCGCTGCCGGCAACTGGCGCTGGCGCCGATGGTCAGCGACAACCGCTCGCCCTATCGCACCAATTTCACCGTCACCATCGAGGCCGCCGAAGGCGTGACCACCGGTATTTCCGCCTACGATCGTGCGCATACGATTCGTACAGCAGTGCGCCCTGACGCGGCGCCGCATGACCTGACCCAGCCCGGCCATATTTTTCCGTTGATGGCGCAACCAGGCGGCGTGCTCACCCGCACCGGCCATACCGAGGCAGCCAGCGATCTTGCGCTGCTTGCCGGGCTTGAACCGGCCGGCGTGCTGGTCGAGATCCTCAATGCCGATGGCAGCATGGCGCGCCGTCCGCAACTGGAGGCCTTCGCAAAAGAACATGGGTTGAAGATCGGTTCCATCGAAGACCTGATCCGGCATCGCCTGGAAAACGAACACACGGTCGAGCGCGTCGACGAGCGCGCCATTGAGACCGCGCACGGGCCCTTCAAGCTGGTGACCTATCGCGACCGTTTGAGTCGCGAGCTGCACTTCGCGCTGGTACGCGGAATGCCGGATGCCGAATCGCCGACCCTGGTGCGCGTGCACGTCAAAAATCCTCTTTCCGATGTGCTGCACTGGCAGCGTGCCGACTTCGGCATGAGCGTTGCCGGCGCGATGGCGGTGATTGCCGCTCAGGACCGCGGAGTGCTGGTGGTGCTGTCCGAGGCGATCGCCCCGGACGATCTGCTGGCGCGCATCACCGAACAGCCCGAACGCGAGGGTGGCCGCAGCGTGGAATGGCGTCGTAATGGCGCCGGCGCGCAGATTCTGGCGGATCTTGGCCTTCGGCAATTGCGCGTGCTGGGCACGCCGCGCCGGCAGGTTGGCTTGGCCGGTTACGGCCTGGAAGTGGTCGAGTACGTCCAGACCGCCCGGCCGGCAGAGTAGACTTCCATTTCCGCTACCGTGCGTTTAGAGCCGACGATGCCCTCCTACCAAGGCGACTTGCGCCCGCACCCTGGCGCCCGCTACGCGATCATCGCAACCCGCTGGAATCCGCGCATCGTCGACGCGCTGGTGGCGGGCGCGCAGCGCAGTCTGGCCGAATACGGTGTTGCCGCCGAGCGCATCGATATCATCCGCGTTCCTGGCGCCTGGGAATTGCCGATGATCGCAGCGGCGTTGGCGCGCAGCGACAAGTACTCGGCGTTGGTAGCGCTCGGCTGCGTGGTGCGTGGCGAAACCCGCCACTACGAACACGTCGCCGACGAATGCGCGCGTGGCCTGATGCGCGTCGCGCTCGACCACGGCCTGCCGATCGCCAATGGCGTGCTGGCTGTGGAAGAGCATGCCCACGCCGAAGCACGCGCTGGCGGTGCGCATGGCAACAAAGGCGAGGAAGCTGCGATGGCGGCACTTGAGATGGCGAATTTGCAGCGGCAATTGAACGAGGCGAACCGATGAAGCAACAACGCAGCGATGGAATCGATCCGGCCGCGCGCTCGCGTGCTCGCCGCCGCGCCTTGCAGGCGGTCTATGCCTGGCAGATGTCGGACTCGCCGATCGAACGGGTGATCGAGCAATTCCGCAACGAGCAGGATATGGAAATCGCCGACCTCGTCTATTTCGAAGCGCTGGTGCGTGGTGTTTGCGAGCATCGCGATGACCTCGATGTGGCGCTCTCGGTCTTCATCGATCGGACCATCGCCCAGGTCGATCCAATCGAACGGGCAGTGCTGCGGATTGCCGCCTACGAACTGAAATTCCGCCCGGACGTGCCTTACCGCGTGGTGATCAACGAAGCCATCGAAACCACCAAACGCTTCGGCGCCGACCAGGGCCACACTTACGTCAATGGCGTGCTCGATCGTGCCGCCGCCGACTGGCGCGCGCTTGAAGTCCAGGCGTCGCGCCGCTGAGATGCCCGGCGAGTTCGACCTGATCGGTCGGGTCCGTGCCCGCGCCGGCACGCGACCGGACGTGCTGCTGGGCATCGGTGACGATGCCGCGTTGCTGCGCGTACCCCGCGGATTCGAGCTTGCGGTAAGCACCGATACGCTGATTGCTGGAGTTCATTTCCCGGATGACACCACAGCAGCGGACATTGGCTGGAAAGCGCTGGCGGTGAACCTGAGCGATCTCGCTGCGATGGCTGCGACGCCGGCCTGGGCCGTGCTTGCGCTGACCTTGCCGTCGGATGATGGCGACTGGCTCGATGGCTTTCTCGATGGTTTCGAGGAGCTGGCGCGTCGGCATGATGTGGCTTTGGTCGGTGGCGATACGACGCGCGGGCCGCTGTCGATCACTATCACCGCGCATGGCTTCGTTCCGGCGGGCGCGGCGCTTCGGCGTAGCGGTGCGCGCGTGGGCGATGACATCTGGGTTACCGGTACGCTCGGCGATGCCGCCGGTGCGCTGGCGCAGTGGCGGCGTGGTGGACCGCGCTCGGCGAAGCTGCGCTATCGGCTCGATCGCCCGACGCCACGACTAGCGGAAGCGCTGGCCTTGCGCGGACTGGCGACGGCCGCCATCGACGTGAGCGACGGCCTCGCTGCCGATCTTGGGCATCTCACCGATGCCAGCGGCATTGGTGCGCAAATCGATCTTGGTCGCCTGCCGACGTCGCGCATCCTCGCCGATCATTTCGCCGACGAACACGAACGTTGGCGCTTGCAACTGAGTGGCGGTGACGACTACGAATTGTGCTTCACCGCGCCCGCTGCAAATGCACTGGCGATCGAACAGGCGCTGGCCGCGTGCGCTGCCTCGGCGACCGTGATTGGCGCCGTCATCGCAGGTCGCGGCTTGGCGTTCACTACTCCCGACGGCGAGGCCTTCGAACTGAACGCGTCCGGCTACGATCATTTCACGGGAGGTCACGTGTGAGTGAAGTGGGTTCTCATCGTCGTTTACTGACGCATCCGGCCGGCTGGGTCGCCACTGGTTTCGGCGCAGGGCTGTCGCCGAAAGCACCGGGCACGGTGGGTTCTCTGGTCGCGCTGATCCCGTGGTGGTTGTGGCTGCGGCACTTGCCGGCGTTCGAGTACGGAATGGTGCTGGTGTTGGCGTTGGTGATCGGCATCTGGGCGGCGGGCTGGGTGATCGCAAGACTGCGAGTCGAAGATCCCGGCGTGGTGGTTTGGGACGAATTCCTCGGGCAATGGATCGCGCTGTTCGCCGCGCCCGCGGGCTGGCCGTGGATGCTCGGCGGCTTCGCGCTGTTTCGCCTGTTCGATATCTGGAAACCCTGGCCAGTGTCCTGGGCCGATCGCAAGTTGCACGGCGGGTTCGGCGCGATGTTCGACGACGTGCTAGCCGGTGCGTATGCGCTGGCCGTATTGCAATTGCTGGCGTGGGCGGGCCTATAGCCCCCCGACTTAGCGCCGCCAACGACGTCGGTGGGCTATGGCCCCACCCACTTTGTCATTCCATCACGCCTGCAACTGCCTCGCGCAGCGCAGGAACGACTTCGGCGTCGAACCAGGGGTTGTGCTTGAACCAGCCGACATTGCGCGGGCTGGGATGCGGCAACGGGAAGAAGCGCGGCGCGTATTCGCGCCAGGCGGCAACGGTATCGGTCAATGTTTTCTTGCGTTTTTCACCGAGAAAATACGCCTGCGCGTATTGCCCGATCAGCAAGGTGAGTTTGACCTCGCCGAGCATCGGCAACAGTTTCGGATGCCAGGTCTGCGAGCATTCCGGCCGCGGCGGCAGGTCGCCAGCGGCGCCGCGACCGGGATAGCAAAATCCCATCGGCACGATCGCCACTTGGCTCTCGTTGTAGAAATGGTCGCGATCCAGGTGCAGCCATTCGCGCAGGCGCATGCCGCTGGCGTCGCTCCAGGGAATGCCGCTGCCATGTACCAGCGTTCCTGGTGCTTGCCCGACGATCAGTATCCGCGCAGTTTCCGACGCGCGCAGCACCGGCCGTGGCCCGAGTGGCAGCTGCGCTTCGCAGAGCCGGCAGGCGCGGACTTCCCTGAGCAGGAGTTCGAGTTCAGTAGTTTTCATTCGGGCAGTACTTTTCCGGGATTGAGGATGCCGTCGGGATCGAACACGCGCTTGATCGAGCGCATCGCCGCCAGTGTTTCCACGCTGAGTGCCTGCGCCATGAAATCGCGCTTGGCCAGGCCGATGCCATGTTCGCCGGAAAGCTGCCCGCCGAGATCGATGCTGGCGGTGAAAATCTGCGCCAGCGCCTGATCCGCGCGAGCGCTTTCTTCGCCATTGGCCGGGTCGTAAAGAATGTTCACGTGCAGGTTGCCATTGCCGGCATGGCCGAAGCAGACGATCTTCAACGCCTTTGCTGACGCGATGCCTTGCACGCGCGCGATCAACTCGGGAAGTTGCGACACCGGCACGACCACGTCCTCGTTGATCTTGCCTGGCGCGATTGTGCGCAATGCCGGCGACAGCGCCTTGCGCGCAGCCCACAAACGCTCGCGCGCGGCATCGTCCGGCGCGGCGGTGACTTCGATGCAGCCATCGCCTTGCGCGGCGCGCTCGAGTGCCGCTACTGCCGAGGGCAGAGTTGCGGCGTCGCCATCGGCCTCGATCATCAATAGCGCGCCGGCATTGGGTAGGTCGACATCACCCACCTCCCGCGCCAGGCGCACGCACTCGCCATCCATGAATTCGAGCATCGAGGGCGTGATCGCTTGCGCCATCAGTCGCGCCACCGCCGCCGCGGCGCTGTCGACGTCGCGATAGAGTGCGCGCAGCGATTGTTGTTGCGGTGCCAGCGGAGTGAGCTTGAGCGTGGCCTCGACGATCAACGCCAAGGTGCCTTCGGAACCGATCAGCAGTCGCGATAAATCGTAGCCGGTCGCGCCCTTGGTCGTCGCCGCGCCGAACTGCACGAGGTCGCCGGTGCCGGTGACGGCGGTGATCGCGAGCACGTTGTCGCGGGTGGCACCGTACTTCACCGCGCGCGGGCCGCCGGCATTGCAGGCGAGGTTGCCGCCGATGCTGCAATAAGGCGCGCTGGTGGGATCGGGTGGCCAAAACAGGCCGTGTTCGCGCAGGGCGATTTGCAGATCTCCATTGAGCAGGCCCGGTTCGACCACCGCGACGCGATCGCCGGGGCGGATCGCAATGAGCTTTGCCATGCGCTCGAAGCTCACCACCAATCCGCCGGCGATGGGAACGCTGGCGCCGGTGGTATTGGTGCCGCGGCCGCGCGCGGTGATCGCGATGTTGTCGCGGCGACACCACTGCACGATGCGCTGCACTTGTTCGCGCGTGGTCGGCAGCGCGACGGCGTCGGGCAGGGCCTGTCGGCGCGAATTGTCGTAGCCGTATCCCAGGCGTTCGGACGCATCGGTGAGCAAGCCGTCGCTACCGAGCAGTTGTCGTAGTTCGTCGAGTAGACCGGGGGTCATGGGTGGATTCTAGACCTGATGTGGGAGGGGCTAAAGCCCCTTCCGTAGAACCTACAAATCATCCATGGTGAAAGCGTTGCGCAACCACTCGCAATGCGAGCCTTCGACGGCAACGACGTCGAAGCGACAGGGCGATTGCGCCATGCGCGGATGTGCGGCCAACCAGGCCTGCGCCGCGCGCGCGACCTTTCGGCGCTTGCCAGCATCGATCGAAGCTGCTGCGCCGCCGAAACGGTCATCGCGACGCATCCGAACTTCGACAAAAACGATCGTGTTGACTTCGCGCATTACCAGATCGAGTTCACCGACGCGAAAGCCGACATTGCGCGCGAGCAACTGGCAACCGGCGGCGAGCAAGTGCGCACAGGCCGCATCTTCTGCGGCCGCGCCGGCGAGCTGGCGATCAGTGCGCGTTCCCGGCATCGTCACGCGCAGCGCGATTCGGTGCTGGTCGCGGCCGACCGCCGCTTAGCTCGGCCCAGGCCGGTTCCCGCTGCAGCGCACCGAGACTGTCCATGCGCAGCGTGCCGGTGGCGCCGTGTATCACGAAGGCAGGATCGGATTGCAGCCGCTCGAAATAGCCGACCAGCGACCAGGCATCGCGACCGAATGCAAACAGGCGTTGTGCCGCGCCGCGTGCGCTGGGCAGGATGTGCGACAGCGTGTCGATCGCGGGCAGGGCGTCGGATTGGTCCAGAAGCCAGGGCAGCTCCGGAAATTCAATGCCGTCCAATTCGTTCGATGATTTGCCGGCATTGGCGATGCTGGAGGTTGCCAGTCGCGGCAACGCTGCCAGTGCCGACGAACGGGTTTGTGCCGCTACCTGGAGCGCCAGCGTCGGTTTGACGGCAAAGACAACGGCGACCGGCGCCAGGTGCGCTTTCGCCAATGTATCGGTGATGCGTCCGCCCAGGTCGGCAGAAGTCTCGCCGACGGCGATTTCGGCCACGATCTCGCCGCCACGCAGGCGCAGACCCTCGCGCAATGCCGAGATCGTGCGTTGATCGTTGTCGTCGCTTTGCACGAATACCGCCACATTCAACAGGCCACGTGCGGCCAGCCGATCGGCCAGGGCCAGGCCTTCGTCGTCGGGCAAGAGTGCGAAACTCAGGCTGCCTGCGGGAGGCGCGTCCTGCGGGCGGTTGAGCGCGAGCACCGGCAGATCCGTGTCGCCGGCGGCAAACACGGCAGTCACTTCGTCGCGGGCGAGCGGTCCGACGATCATTTGCGCGCCATCGGCCCGTGCTTTTTTCATCGCCGCCCGGGCACCTTCGGCATTACCGCCGCTGTCGTAGAAACGCAGCCTCGTGCGCCGCCGTGCGTCGGCGTAGTAGCCGGCAAGCAGGCCATCGCGCACGCCAGCTGCAGCGGCCGCGAGGGGGCCGGAAGTCGGCAGCAATACTGCCAGCCGCGCCGGTGGCCGATAGCCATTGTCATCGGCCGGCGGAAAATCCCGGGTCTGCGCGCTGGCGCTGGAAACCAGCGGATGCGGCAAGGGCAGCCCGCGCTTGCGCAATTCGCGCGCGGCGAACGGATACAGCGGTGTTTCCGCGGCAAGGGCCGCGCTGCGTTGCGAGAGCTCGCTGTCGTTGATGCCGGCCAACAGGCGCTCGATATTGCGGGCGCCGGCGCTACGTTCGTGTGGCTTGGCCGAACTCAGGATCCAGGCGCGCTCGCCGGCAACGTCGAAGGTCTGGCCAACCGACTCGAAGGCGCTCGCACGCAGGCGATGCCAGTGCAGGCGCTGACGTTCCGGCACACTCGATTGCGCCTGGCCGAGCAAAGGCAGCGCTTCGCGATCGTGACCGGCCTCGATGAGCCATTGCGCATTCAACAGATCATGCAGCACCGCCGCTTCTCCGGTCAGCTTGCGGCGATTCGACTGCGCCAGCGCTTGCCGTGCGGCCGTCGGGTCCCCGGCGTCCAGCCAGGCTTCTGCGGCGTGTGCGAAAGCGCGATCGCGCATCGGGCTGCGCGCGCTTACGGCGATTGCCTGCCAGGCGATCGCCGATTCGCGGAACTTGCCCTGGTCGAGCAAGTCCTGGGCGGTTTGTTCCTGCGGGCCGGCAACCGGCAGGGTGGCGACGGTGGCGCAGCCAGCCATCAGCAAAGGGATCAGCAACAGGGGGACGAGCAACAAGGGCAACGAGCGGGAGCGCATGGCGGGGTCCGTGGCGATGGGCTTCGGCGATACGGATAAGATGATACCTGTTGATGGCGATGGGCAGGCAGGGGGAGCGTCAATGGCGGTGATCGAAGCAGGCACGCTGTACGTGGTAGCCACGCCGATCGGCAATCTCGCCGACCTCTCGCCACGGGCGCGCGAGGTACTGGCGGGTGTTGCCGCCATCTGCGCCGAGGACACCCGCCATACCCGCCAATTGCTGGTGGCTTTCGGGCTGGACAGGCCGCTGCTTGCCTTGCATGAACACAACGAGGGCGAAATTGCCGGCCGGATCGTCGAACGGCTGCGGGCCGGCGATGCCCTGGCGCTGGTATCCGATGCCGGCACGCCATTGGTGTCGGATCCTGGTTACCGGCTGGTCCGCGAGGCGCGGATGGCGGGAGTGAAAGTGAGTCCGGTGCCCGGCGCCTGTGCAGCGATCGCGGCGCTATCGGTGGCCGGCATTCCCAGCGACCGTTTCTGCTTCGAAGGCTTCCTGCCGGCGAAACCCGGGGCGCGTCGCGAACGCCTGCAAGCCCTGGCCCGGGAAACCCGTACCCTGGTGTTTTACGAAAGCTCGCACCGGATCGAGGAATCGCTGGCGGATTTCGTCAGCGTTTTCGGCGCGGCGCGCGAAGCGGTGCTGGCGCGCGAACTGAGCAAGCTTTTCGAAACCGTGCTGGGCGATACGCTAGGCGAGGTTGCGCGGCGCGTTGGCGCCGATCCGAACCAGCGCAAAGGCGAATTCGTGCTGATCGTGCGCGGCTGCGAAAACGATGCCGCCGCCGTGCTTGCCGAAGGCCAGCGCCTGTACGCGAAACTTGTTGAGCACATGAAGCCGTCGCAGGCGGCCAAGCTCGCCGCTGACCTGACCGGCGCATCGCGCAAGGCGTTGTATGGTGAAACCGGGCAAGGCCAAGAGTGACTCGATCCCGGCCAATTGGCAGGGGCAAGAAGTATTCGACAACTCAGACCGCCGGCTCGACAACCACGGCCGTGCCGTAGCACAGCACCTCGGTCAGGCCCGGCATCAATTCGGTGGCATCGTAGCGCATGGCGATAATTGCATTGGCGGCGAGTCCGTTCGCGTGCTTGCACATCAAGTTGTAGGTTACCGATCGGGCCTGCTCGCACAGATCGGTATAGATGGAAATGTTGCCGCCGAACAGCGATTGGATTCCGCCGACCAGATTTCCAACCACCGATCGCGATCGAACCGTGATGCCGCGGACAACCCCGAGGCTTCGAACAATCCTGTGTCCGGGCAGTTCCAGGGCAGTGGTGACCATCGAGTTTTGCATGGTGAGTTTTCCTTGGTTAAAAAAGCAGCGACACCTGGACCATCAGTCGCCTCGGGATGGCCGTCGAATCAGCATGGAAAGGCCGACCGCGATCAGGATGACCGGCCACCAATCGAAGAGCATCGGGATCAGGTTGGGAATCAGCTTGAGTTTCGACAACAGGAAATAGATGCCAAGGATGATCAGCAGGTAGGCCGTGAAGTTGGATCGGGTGCGCTTTAGCAAACTCCTGTGGAGGTTGTTGCCGAAGGACATGCCTGAATACCAAGCCAAGCCACGGACTGGCAAGTGGCTAGAGCGAATTAATTTTCATTGGGCCTAACACACGAAATTAGCGGTCAACGGGGTAGAACCCACTTGAGTGCGAAGTCGCAAAAAGGAAATGACCAAATAAATTGCCGCGAAAGCTATAACCAGTACGAGAACGATGGGATGAAAGTTCATATTGCCCCTTAATGCCTAACACCTGAATTTAGCGGCGGTTTGAAGCAGGAGCCGTGCTGCGATGCTGTTGATCGCAGCAAAGGCGACTGCGGAAAACCGTCCGCTGGAATGAGTAGTTAGGCGGCCGGCCTAAAGCGGAGCGACGCCCCTACAACCGCGACGCTGGTGAAGAGCTTGCCCCAGATCGCGACGAACGCCAAGTAGCACCGGCCGCCGACGCCTGGACAACCGGACGCGCCCGAGAGCCCGAGCCCGCCAGCCGAAGGAATAGCCTGAGCCGGGACGACCTTGCCGAGCGATCGGCCAGTGAAGAAGGGAAGAACGATCCGAAGTCGGCAGCCGAAGCCGCGCATGACGGTCGGGCGAGAAACAACGTGGCGCGCAAGCGAGCGCTGGCCGAAGCAAAAAATGCCGGGCGAAGCGACGAAACAGCACCGTCTTTGCGAGCCAACAAGCTGAAAGCTCTTTGACGCCTAACACCTGAATTTAGCGGCGGTTTGAAGCAGGAGCCGTGCTGCGATGCTGTATCTCGCAGCAAAGGCGACTGCGGAAAACCGTCCGCTGGAATGAGTAGTTAGGCGGCCGGCCTAAAGCGGAGCGACGCACCAGGAACCGCGACGCCGGTGAAGAGCTTGACCCAGATCGCCGCGGACGCCAAGTAGCACCGCCGGCCGAAGCCTGGTCAACTGGACGCGCCCGAGAACCCGAGCCAGCCAGCCGAAGGAATAGCCTGAGCCGGGACGGCGTGGCCAAGCGGTGGATCACTGAAACATTGCGGAACGATCCGAAGCCGGTAGCCGAAGCCGCGAGTGACGGCCGGGCGAACAATCGCGTGGCGC
>JANXRY010000021.1 GCA_025356635.1 Gammaproteobacteria bacterium | reverse complement strand
GGGTAAATTTCCATACGATGGTGCCCGCTGGAATGAATTCGTGCGCGATCAGTCCGAATCCGTGAATTAGGCTGGGACCTACCCATGCTCGTACTAGCAACATAGCTTCCGACCTCGACGAATTGTTTTCTGCAGCCGTCTAAATAACGGTGTAAGTGACATAAACGGAGGACAGCCCGCTTTCCGGACAAATACGCCCGGTAATTGGCGGCATCTTCCGGCAACGATTAACCATGCCGCGTCTACTGAAAAGTGGACCTGACACTGGTCAGAAAATGAAGTTCAGGCTGATCACGTCGGCGGCCTTGCCGTCGGCACTGATACGCACCTTGCAAGCCAGCGTTTCCTTGGCTTCGCCACTACTGCCGGGTTCGACCACGATCGGCGCGGCCAGGGCCTGCATGTCGCCGTCGGCCTTCATGCTTGCGGCGAGCGCAACGAGGTCGAGCTGGTAAGTCTTGTCGCCGAGTTGCGTCTTGGCGTAGGTCTCGCAGGCACTGGCTGCCACATCGTTCCGGCTGGCGCTGCTGCCAGGCCCGCCGCTGGCTCCGCATCCGGCCAGCATCAATGCCACTCCCGCCACGGCGTACAGTTTCATGATCCCCTCCCCTCCAATGAGGCCACGTGCTCCTAGGCTAACGGCGCACCCGGTCGGTTCAGCGTGAAATTAACGCCTTTACTCTAACCCGGCGCATGCCGCGCGTCACGGATCACGTATCGAGTCAGTACCGGGGGACCGACCGATCGATCTCGGTCGACCAGGCATCGATGCCGCCTTCGATGTTGTAGAGGTCGTGGAAACCCAGGCTGCGGAAGTGCTCGGCGGCCTGCCGGCTGCTGTTGCCGTGGTGGCAGAGAAACGCGATGGGCAGGTCCTTGGGCAGTTCGGCCAGGCGATCGTGGCTGTCTTCGTCCAGCACTTCGTGCGCATGTGGGAACGGCGCAACAGCACGGGCGGCGGCCGGCCGGACGTCGATTACGTCGATCGCCCCGGCGATGATCAGATCGTGCAGGGCCTGCACCGACAGCGGCTTGACCGGGGGCGGGGCATTGGGATTGTCGATGGCCAGGCCGGAGCCACGGGCGTCTTCGATCCAGTCGATCCTCAGGCCGTGGGCGCGCGGAGCACTGGCGAGGTCGACGTGCACGCGCAGGCCCGATGATTCGGCCACCAGTTCGTGGCCGGTCACCGGCTCGAGCCGGAACTGCGCGCGGAACTGCGGATCCACAGACAGGTGCAGGCCGATTCCCGGCCCGGCATCGACCATCGCGCGGGCGATCGCTTCCGCGGCCTTGGCAGTGATGTGGATCACCGGCGGCGTGCGATCCGGCGCTTCGATGCCGAGCAGGTCGTGCAACTCGCCGGAGTTCAACAACTGCTCGATGATGTCGCTGCCGCCGACCAGTTCGCCGCCGATGTACAGCTGTGGGATGGTCGGCCACTGGCCGTATTCCTTGATGCCTTCGCGGATCTCCGGGTCGGCGAGCACGTCCACGTGCGCGTAGCCCGGGGTCAGGCTGTTGAGGATGCCGGCGGACTTGGCCGAGAAACCGCAACGCGGCGCCTGCGGATCGCCCTTCATGAACAACACGACGCGGTGGCGCTGCAGCAGTAGTTCGATGCGTTCGCGCAGTTCGGGGGTCAGGGGCATGGACACGTCCTCGGCAGTCCGGACATTCTACCGACCAGCTCACGGTGTGGTTAGAATCGCAGCCAAGCTTGTTCAACGGGGATTTTGCATGAACCGTTTTCGGTGGTTGGCGGGATTGGTTTCGCTCGCGTTCGTCGGCGCCGCGTTGGCGGCCGACGGCGCACCGATTCCGGAACAGTCGGTTGGCCTGCGCATCGGGCTGGATGCCGAAGGTAAAGTCCAGTCGGTAGAGCCGGCGGCTATCGGGGTTTCACCGGAACTCAACATAGCGGCGGCGGAATTCGCGCGAAAGCTGAGTTATTCCCCGGCCCGTAAGGACAGCGTGGCCGCGCCAAGCGAGTTCACTCTCTACCTGACGCTGGCAATGCAGGCGCGCGCTGGCGGCGGTTTTTCCCTGCGCCTGGTCGGCGCCTGCAATGGCCCCGGCATCACGGAACTGGCACCGATACGCGTACCGGACAGCCTGCCGATCTCGCAACGCGGTGGCCTGCTCTTGGTCGGAACTGATCTTCAGGCTGATGGCCGGGTCGTAGCGGATTCCGTGAAAGTCGTGAAGGCGGAACTGAGTTCGCCGTCGACATTTGTGGAAGCGCGTTATCTGGAAGCGATTCGCGCTGCGTTGAAGAAGAGCCGGTTCATGCCTGAAACGGTGGCTGGCCAACCGGTGGCGGCGCATGTGGAAATGGTGTTCCAGCTCGGCGGCCGCCCTTCGCCCCGGGATGAGGAAAATCGGCCGTTGCCAGGGCGGCCGGGTGCGACATCGCCCGTGCCCACATCGAGCGACATGCCGGCCTGGCATGCCATTGCGATGGTCCCGGGCATCGAACTGCCGCAGGTGCAGTTCACTCGCCCCTGATCTGTGTCGCCGCGCACGATGCAGTCATCAACTGGCGAGGCTCCGTTCGGACCGACCAGGGACAGCACGTTTGTCCTGGCGTCGCTGGCTGACCAGATAGATCAGCGACAAGGCCGCGGGCAGCAGTAGCGACGGCAACAGCGCAGTCGTCAGATCCTGATGGTGTCGCGCCATCCATAGCCTGACATGTTGACGGTCCAGTGGCTGGCCCGGGTCGAGCGTGCGTGATGACCATGCCGATAACTGGCTTCGACAACTGCGCGCGTTGTTGGTAACGGCAATGTCCACGCCCTGCCCGAACACACGATCGCAGCTGGCCACGAAACGCTCTTCGGTGAACTGGTAGCGCCACGAGTTCATGGTTGCCAGTTTGCCGCCGCGATGCACGTCGTCAACGAGATCCTGGTTGACGTAGTCGCGGTCCATTTCGACGATACGCAGATACGGATCCTTGCTGGCAAGGATCCAGCGCTTCGAATACGGCGAATCGATCTTGGCCATGACCGCCAGATGCGGACTTGTGCTGCGAACCAGGCGATAGCGATATTCGCTGCCCCCGGTCTGGAGGTAGACCCAGTCCTGGGCATGCTCGTTCAGGACCAGCTGTGCCACCGGTACGGTGACGCTGTCGGACTTGGGCTCGGCGCTGATCATCTTTCGGCCCGCGACAAGCTCCAGCACGTCCTCGAACAACGGGATCCTCTCGCCGTCATTGAGCTTGCACTGCAAGAGATCGATGTAGAGTTTGCTTTCGACTGTCCCGATGCAATTCGAACGTTGATCAAGCGTTTCGTCATGGAAGACCACGACTTGGCCATCGGCAGTAAGACGCAAATCCATTTCGATAATGTCGGCATCGCCAGCTTCGATCGCCGAGGCGAATTGCGCGAGGCTGTTGGGGATTCCGAATTCGCCGCCACGGTGTGCGGCTACCAGTGGCGGGTGCAGTCGTTCGAGGATCGACTCCGGGCCTCGGGCCTGCGCGCCATGGACGCACATGGCGCCGAGCAGAACGGCGATCAGGCGGGTTCTCGTCGCGGTGTTCATGGCGTCGCGTCCCCTGTGGCGTACAGGCCTGACTACGCACGCGCGTGAAAGTTCCCGAGCCACGAACGATTAGTCAGCGAATAACTCGCCGTTAACGCGGCACTCTCAATTCAGAGGTTCTGGTAGTTCGGGCCGGCGCCGCCTTCCGGCGTCACCCAGTCGATGATCTGGTACGGGTCCTTGATGTCGCAGGTCTTGCAGTGCACGCAGTTGGCGGCGTTGATCTGCAGGCGCGGACCGTTGTCGTCCTTGACGATTTCGTAGACGCCGGCCGGGCAGAAGCGCGTGCACGGGTTGCCGTATTCGGTCGCGCAGGTGGTGATGCAGATATCGGTGTCGGATACGCGCAGGTGCACTGGCTGGTCTTCGTCGTGTTCGGTGGCGGCGAAGTAGACGCCGGCCAGGCGATCACGCGGCGGCAGGGTGCGTTCGACGTAATCGCGGTTCGGCTTTTCGGCGACGTCGAGTTTCTGCAGCGAGGAATAATCGGCGCTGACTTTCAGCGTCCACGGCGACAGGCCGGCGGCGATCGTTTCCCAGCCGGAATTGATCAGTCCAAACAAGCGACCTTTCTTGAAGCCGGGCTTGAAGTTGCGAACCTTCTTCAATTCCTTCATCACCACAGAAGCGCGCAACTTTGCGTCCCAGCCCTCGGGCTTGCCGTGCGCGGCGATATGTTCGGCCGCCATCATTCCCGAACGCATCGCCTGGTGCGTGCCCTTGATCTTGGGCACGTTGAGCAGGCCGGCGGCGTCGCCGATCAGCAGCGCGCCGGGCATTTCGAGTTTGGGCAGCGATTGATAACCGCCAGTGACAATCGCGCGCGCACCGGCCGACAGGATCGTGCCGCCGTCGAGCAGCGACTACACGCCCGGATGGTTCTTCCATTGCTGGAAGGCTTCGTAGGGTTGGTAGTTCGGATCCTGGTAATCCAGGCCGGAAACATAGCCGAGCGCGATGCGATCCTTGTCGAGGTGATAGAGAAAACTGCCGCCGTAGGTTTTCGGATCGGCCGGCCAGCCCATCGTGTGCACGATCTTGCCCGGTTCGCAGACGCCGGCCCTGACCTGCCACAGCTCCTTGATACCGATCGAATAACTCTGCGGATCGGAATCGCGGTCGAGGTCGTATTTGCGCACGAGATCTTTGCTGAGATGGCCACGCGCGCCTTCGCCGAGCACGGTGATCTTCGCCTTGATGTCGATGCCTTGCGTGTAGCCCGGCTTGTGCGAGCCGTCCTTGGCCACGCCCATGTCGCCGATGCGCACGCCGCAGACGGCGTGGTGTTCGTCGAACAGCGGCGCGGCGGCGGCGAAGCCCGGGTAGATTTCCACGCCCAGCGCCTCGGCTTGCGGCGCCAGCCAGGCGCATAGCGCGCCCAGCGAGACGATGACGTTGCCGTGGTTGTTCATCTGTGGCGGCACGACCGGGAATTTGAAACCGCCGGTCTTGCTCAGGAACCAGAATTCGTCCTGGTTGGCCGACACGCAGATCGGTGGCGGAGACTTGCGCCAGCCCGGCAACAGTTCGTCGAGTGGGCCGGTTTCGATCACCGCGCCGGACAGGATGTGCGCGCCGATGGTCGAGGCTTTCTCGATCACGCAGACACTGAGTTCCGGTTTCAGTTGCTTGAGCCGAATCGCGAACGCCAGCCCGGCCGGCCCGGCGCCGACCGTGACCACGTCGTATTCCATGACATCGCGTTCACTCATTGCCCGACTCCTGCATCGAAGCCGGGATTTTCGCCGTTTACCGCAGTCGCGGCAAACTTCTGTTAATGCGCCGACCCGGGCTTCGGCGCATTGGCCTGGCCGGTGACCAGTGTCCAGCCGACAATGTTCGAAAGCGACTGAGTGGTGGCTTCGTTGAAAGCGGCCATCACGGCCGGGACCTGGGCACTACTGGCCGGCACGCTCACCCGGAACAGTTTCATGGCCAGGACACGGTTGCTGGGCCGTTCGAACAGCTTCGCTTGCAGGTTCACCACAATCGAGGGCGGCTGGTCGGCAGCGGTATAGACCGCCTCGAACTGCCGCATGTCCAGCTGCAGCGCGAATGCGCCATGCGTACCGCTTTGTTCCCGGCCGATGGCCACGATCCTGCCAGAGTCTTCGAATGCGTCCACGAGCGCGTTCTGCAGCAGGTCGGGTGCTGGATCGGACCAGATCGCTCCCTTGTAGACCTGCATGACGTCGGAAATCGGGCGGACTGCGACCCGCTCCGTATCCAGTGCCTCGCTGGCCAACGGGCGCACGACCACCAGCGCCCAATTCACGGTCGGCCAGTCCGGCTGGGCGGTGACCTGGATTTGCGGTGAGTACAAAGTGACCTTGGCATCACCGCCGAGCGACAGGCAGCCGGACAGCAGCAGCAGGCAAGTGGCCAGGCCGATCTGGCTGGCGCGCGAAAAGAGCGATGGCTTCATGGCTGGAATTCCTCGGGCTTGCCACGACCGAGCACGAAGCCGGCCGGATTTTGCTGGAGACGGGAAGTGATCTTGTTGAGGTCACGGATGACCCGGCGCAATTCCGCCAGTGCTGGCCCGACCTGGGTCAATCCCTGGCTGCTGAAATTCGCAAGCGAATCGGAATTGTCGCCGATCAGGGCATTGGCATTACGGCTCAATGCTTCGATGTTGGCCAGGGATTTGTCCAACTTCGAAACCAGCGCCGGAAGCTGTGCCAACAGGTTCTGGTCCAGGTGGGTGACTGCGCTATCGGTATGTGCCAGCGTGCTGTCCAGTTTTGCGCTGGCGGAGCGGACGTTGCGCAGCAGTTCGGCGATGTCCTGTTTCTGGCCCGCAACGGTGCCGGTGATGTTTTCCAGATGGTCGAGGGTGAGGGTGATGCGCTTGACGTTGTCCTCGCTGAGCATGTGATTGAGCCGAAGCAGGATGTCGGTCGCGGTGGTGGCGATGTCCTCGGTCGAATTCAGCAGCTTGGATAGCGCCGATTCCTTGGCGTAGATGACCGGCACCTTCTCACCCTCCTTCGCAACCAGGCGCTCTGCATCAGGGCTGCCGCCGCCGAGCTGGATCTGCAGTACGCCGGTCAGGCCGATGATGGCCAGCTTGGCCTGGGTGTCGGTCTTGACCGGGGTGCCCGAGCCGACCCGGATGCGCACGATCACCCGGTTCGGATCCTTCTCGTCGAGTCGGAGATCGAGCACTTCGCCGACGGCGATGCCGTTGTACTGGACGATGCCGCCCTTGGTCAGGCCGGTGACCGCTTCGTGGAAGATGACGTCGTATTCGTTGTAATTCTTGTCGGACGAGTACTTGGCCGCCCACAGGGCGAACAAAATCGCCAACGTCGCGACGATCAGGGTGAACAATCCGATCAGCACATGATTGGCACGCGTTTCCATCACACATTCTCCTGTGCGGCATGTTTCGACTTGGCGCCTTGGGCGGCGCGTCCGCGCGGGCCGTGGAAGTATTCCTGCACCCAGGGATGGTCGTATTTCTCGACCTCGGCCAAAGGCGCGTTGATCAGCACCCGGCGGTCGGCGATGACCGCGACCCGGTCGCAGATCGTGTAGAGCGTATCGAGGTCGTGGGTGATCAGGAACACAGTCAGCCCCAGGGATTGTTGCAAGGTACGGATCAATTCGTCGAAGGCCGCCGCACCGATCGGATCGAGGCCGGCGGTGGGTTCGTCAAGGAACAGCAGCGGTGGATCGAGCGCCAACGCACGGGCGAGGGCGGCGCGCTTGCGCATGCCGCCGGACAACTGCGAGGGATTTTTGCTGGCAGCATTGTCGGGCAAGCCCGATAGCCGGATCTTCAATATCGCCAGGTCTCGCACCAGGTCGGCTGGCAAATGCGCATGGTGTTCGAGCAGCGGCACGGCCACGTTCTCGGCCACGGTCAGCGAGGAAAACAATGCGCCGTTCTGGTAGAGCACGCCGGTGTTGCGCTCCACTGCCAAGCGGGCGTTCTTGTCTTCGGACAGCGCGTTCACGCCAAGCACTTCGATGCTGCCGCCCTGTGGCCGGCGCAGGTTGAGGATGGCGCGCATCAATACCGACTTGCCGGTACCGGAACCGCCAACCACGCCAACGATTTCGCCGCGCCGCACGTCCAGGTCGAGGTTTTCATGCACCACTTGATCGCCGAAGGAATTGCGCAGGCCGCGCACGCGGATCGCCAACGACATTTCCTCGCCACGTTCGGGTGGTGACCGATTCACTGGTGTGATCACCAATCCATCTCCATGAAGAACATCGCTGCCAGTGCGTCGAGCAAGATCACCAGCGAAATCGTCTGCACCACGCTGGAGGTGGTGCGCTCGCCGACCGATTCCGCCGTACCTTGCACCTGGAAGCCTTCGAGGCAGCCGATCAGGGCGATCACGATGGCGAAGATCGGCGCTTTCGACAGGCCGACCCAGAAATGCCGGATCTCGATGGTGTCGTGGATGCGGGTGACGAACATCTCCGGCGAAATACCCAGGTTTCCCGCGCCAACCACCAGGCCGCCGAGCAGGCCGGAAACCATGGCCAGGAAAGTGAGCAGTGGCAACATCAGCACCAGCGCGGTCAAACGCGGCAGCACCAGCAACTCGATCGGGTCCAGGCCGAGCGTGCGGATCGCGTCGATCTCCTCGCCGCTTTGCATCGCGCCGATCTGCGCCGTGAAGGCGCTGGCGGTGCGCCCGGCGAGAAGAATCGCGGTCAACAGCACAGCGAATTCGCGCAGGAAGGAAATGCTCACCAACTCGACCACGAACACTTCGGCGCCGAATTCGCGTAGCACCGTGGCGCCGAGAAAGGCGACCACTGCGCCGACCATGAAACTGAGCAGAATGACCAATGGCACCGCATCGAGGCCGACCTGTTCCATGTGGTGAACGGTCGCGGTCCAGCGGATGCGGCGCGGGTGCAGCAGGGTGGCGAGGCCGGTTTGCAGGGCCAGGCCACCGAAGCCGATCAGGGCGAGGATTTCCTTGGCGTAGTCCTCCACCGAGTAACCGAGCCGTTCGAGCATGCGCCGAAAGCCGAGATCCTTATTCACGTCCCTGGCGGGCACTTCGCTGACCAGGCGTACGGCCTCGCGCAGCTTCAAGTGTACGTCTTTGACTTCGACGGTCGATAGGCCGAGGCCGGTGCGGGTGGCGTAGCGCGACAACAACATGGCGCCGGTCGAATCGAGCCGGCTGATGTCGCGGCCATCGATGTCGCGGGCGCGTTCCGGCGCGCGTTCGATCAAGGCGAGGATCTGCGCCGCGTTGGCGAGCGTCCAGTCGCCGGTGGCGCGCAAGATGTCTGGCTCGCGCTGGCTGGGGGTCATGGCGGGAAGGTTGCTCACGGGCGACAGCATGCAGCAAACGCCGGCTGCGGTCAGCCCCACCTGTTCCGATGCGACGAGTGGTGGTTTCATGCCATCCTTTTGCCATGACCTCGATCCACCCGGCGGCCGATGCCCCTGACCTAGCTCCGATCGACTTCGTGGTCGAACTGGCGCGACGACTGCACATCTACGGCACGTCCTCGCAGCGCCTGGAAGGATCGGTGACCCGAGTGGCGCGTCGCCTGGGCCTGGAGACCGAAATCTGGTCGAATCCGACCGGCATGATCCTGAGTTTTCCGGACCAGGAGCGAGGACCGCCGCACAGCATCACCCGGGTGATCCGGCTCGCGCCGGGCGAGACCAACCTCGGGCGGCTTGCCGCCACCGATGCCATCGCCGAAGACGTCATGGCGGGGCGGCGCGATATCGCCTCGGGGCTTGCTGCGATCCGTGCGCTCGACCGGCCACCCCGCCGTTATGCGCGGATGCTGGCGATCTTCAGCTTCGGCCTGTCCTCGGCCTCGGTGACCGGCTTGCTTCCGCACAACGGCTGGGCAGATCTGGCGACGGCGGCGATCCTTGGCTCGATGATCGGCATGCTCACTGTGTTCAGCGAGCATCGTCCGCGCTGGGCGGATGCGCATGAGGCGATGGCGGCGTTCATCGCCACGTTGTTCGCGTCGGCGGTGGCCACGGTCTTGCCCTTGTCCATCCAAAGCGTGGTGATCGCGTCGCTGATCGTGTTGATGCCAGGCCTGGCCCTGACGACGGCGGTGGCCGAACTCGCGAGCCAACAACTGACCTCCGGCACTACCCGTTTCGCCGGTGCGCTCACCACCTTGCTCAAACTCACCTTCGGCGCGGTCGCGGCCAGCCACGTGGTCGGCCTGCTTGGTTGGCAACCGATAGCCAATGCCGGTTCCAGTCTCCCCGTCTGGATGCCCTGGCTGACGTTGCTGGCCGGCTCGTTCGCATTCGCGGTGTTGTTCAAGGCCGCGCGTCGCGATGTGCTGCTGGTGATGGCCTCGGTCTGGCTGGGCTACGCCGCCACGCGCTTCGCCGCGACCTTGCCGGGCGCGGAAAACAATGCGCTGCCGACGGGCGTGTTCTTCGCCGGCATGGTGGTGACCGCGGTATCGAACGCCTATGGCCGCTACTTCAATCGGCCCGGATCGCTGGTCCGCGTACCCGGCATCATCCTGCTGGTGCCGGGCAGCCTCGGCTTCCGCAGTTTCAATTTTGTCTTTCAGCGCGATGTGATGCTGGGCATGGACACCGCGTTCGCGGTGATCGCCGCACTGATCGCGCTGGTCGCCGGCATCCTGGTGGGCAATCTACTGGTTTCACCGAGGCGCAACCTGTAGGAGCGCTCATGAGCGCTCCTACACCAGCCTAGGACCAGCGCCGCAGCACCAGCGTCGCGTTGGTGCCGCCGAAGCCGAAGCTGTTCGACATCACGGTGTTCAACACGGCGTCGCGCGAAGCGCGCACCAGCGGCAAGCCTGCAGCAGCGGGATCAACTGTTTCGATATTGGCAGAGCCGGCGATAAAGCCGTGTTCCATCATCAACAGGCAGTAGATGGCTTCGTGCACCCCGGCGGCACCCAGCGAATGGCCGGACAGCGATTTTGTCGAAGAGAACGCCGGCACCTTGGGGCCGAACACTTCTTTCAATGCGCCGAGTTCGGCGACGTCGCCGACCGGTGTCGAGGTGCCGTGGGTATTCACGTAATCGATGGGCGACTCGACGCTGGCCAGCGCCTGGCGCATGCAACGCGCCGCGCCTTCGCCAGAGGGCGCAACCATGTCGGCGCCGTCCGAAGTCGCACCGTAACCGACGATCTCGGCCAGGATGCGCGCGCCGCGCGCCTGCGCGTGCTCGAGCGATTCTACCACCACCATGCCGCCGCCGCCGGCGATGACGAAACCGTCACGATCGGCGTCGTAGGCGCGTGAGGCTTTTTCGGGCGTGGCGTTGTATTTCGAGGACAACGCACCCATCGCGTCGAACATCACCGTCTGCGACCAGTGCAATTCTTCAGCGCCACCCGCGAAAACCAGGTCCTGCTTGCCGAGCTGGATCTGTTCCATTGCCGCGCCGATGCAATGCGCCGACGTCGCGCAGGCCGAGGAGATCGAGTAATTGACGCCGCGGATGCCGAAAGCGGTGGCGAGGTTGGCCGAAACCGTCGAGCACATGGTCTTGGGCACCATGTAGGGGCCGACCCGACGCACACCCTTGTTGCGCAGCAGGTCGGCCGTTTCCACGGTGGCGGCACAGGAGCCACCGCCGGAACCGGCGATGATGCCGATGCGCGGGTCGACGATCTGCCCGGCGGACAGGCCGGCGTCGGCGATCGCGTCCTGCATGGACACACAGGCATAGGCGGCGGTATCGGCCATGAAGCGGCGTTGCTTGCGATCTATGCGCGCCTCGAAATCGATGTCCGGCTTACCAGCGACCTGGCTGCGGAAACCGAGTTCAGCGTATTCGGGCATGGCCCGGATGCCGGAACGGCCCTCGCGCAGCGAATTCGCAACGCTGTTGCGGTCGTTGCCGAGGCAGGACACCAGACCAAGACCAGTGATAACGACGCGTTTCATGGCGCGACCCTCATGCAGGGTTCAAAGCGAATCGGTGGAAGTGAACAGCCCAACCCGAAGGTCGGTGGCAGTGTAGATCTCGCGACGGTCGACCAGCATCCTGGCGTCGGCGATGGCCACGACCAGCTTGCGTTCGACCACGCGCTTGAGGTCAACGACATACTCGACCCGTTTCGCGGTCGGCAAAACCTGGCCGGCGAATTTCACTTCGCCAACGCCGAGTGCGCGACCTCGGCCGGGATTGCCTTTCCAGCACAGGAAGAACCCGACCAGCTGCCACATGGCATCCAGCCCCAGGCAACCGGGCATGACCGGATCGCCTTCGAAGTGGCAGCCGAAAAACCACAGGTCCGGCCGGATATCGAGTTCAGCGCGGATATGGCCTTTGCCATGAACCCCGCCCTCGTCGCTGATCGAGGTAATGCGATCCATCATCAGCATATTCGGCAGTGGCAGCCGGCCGTTGCTCGGGCCGAACATTTCGCCATGGCCGCAGGCGATCAGCTGCTCGCGCGTGAAAGAAGATTGCATGTCGCTCCCGGTCGCTGCGGTGCCAAGCGGACAGCATACAACAGCGTTAGCGTCAGGCTTTGACCCGTTCGCGCCCTACGCTTGCGTATGCTCACGGGTTCAGGCGAACAACGCGAAAACCTCGTCGCGGCTCAGGTTCCGGCTTTCGCTGTCGCGCCGGGCCCGGTATTCGAAGCTGCCAGCGGCCAGGCCGCGCTCGGATACCACCACGCGGTGCGGGATGCCGATCAATTCCATGTCCGCGAACATGCCGCCGGGGCGAAGGCCGCGGTCGTCGAGACAGGTTTCGATGCCGCGTGCTTGCAACTCGTCGTACAAGGCATTGGCGGCAGCACTCACGGCAGCGTCGTTCTTCGGGTTGATCACGCAGACGGCGACCTGCCAGGGCGCCATTGGCTCCGGCCAGCAAATGCCGTTGGCGTCGAAGTTCTGTTCGATCGCGGCGGCCACAATCCGGCTCACGCCGATGCCGTAGCAACCCATGAACATCACCTGTGCCTTGCCGTCGTGATCGAGTACGGTCGCGCCCATCGCTTCGGCATAGTTCTGGCCGAGCTGGAACACGTGGCCGACTTCGATGCCGCGCGCGAGCTTCAACTGGCCGCTGCCGTCGGGCGCGGCGTCGCCTTCGACAACATTGCGGATATCGGCGACGAGATCGGGTTCGGGCAAATCACGAGCCC
>JANXRY010000010.1 GCA_025356635.1 Gammaproteobacteria bacterium | reverse complement strand
ACCGGGGGTGTCCTGGCTTCGACGGGGGTTGCAAAGTCAACTGGCGCATGCCGAGGGGGCGACTTTCCTCGTTAATCCAGTAGCAAACTTTAGTTGCCAACGACGACAACTACGCTCTCGCCGCTTAAGGCGTAAGCCCTGAACCCACTTGTGCCCGTGCTCGTGGATGTAAGGTCATTATCACGGAACAGCTTCCGGCCGCGATCCGCCAACCGGAAGTGAACTTAGCGGGTGTGGCTGACGATGTGCCTCGCACGTTGTGTTGTCGGCAGCCGAGATCGAACAACGAGCTAAGCATGTAGTGCCGGAGATGGAGCGCTTTCGGACGGGGGTTCAACTCCCCCCACCTCCACCATCAAACACGAACCCCGGCCTGGCCGGGGTTTTTGTTTGCGACAGGCCATGCCGCTGCGATTCAGCATGTCTACGCCCTGGATGCCGTGCCCGAAATCAATACGCTAAGATCAGCCATGGAAAATTGCCGGCCACTGATCATCCGCTTCGGTGCCATGGGCGACATGATCCTGCTGACCGGCCTGATGCAGGCATTGCATGCGCGCTTCGGGTTTGCCTGTGATCTGTTGTCCTCGGGCGGTTGGACGCGCCCCCTGCTGCAGGGAAATCCCGATCTTGGCGAGCTGAAACTGATCAAGAGCCGCAAGCGGCCCTATCCGCTGGCACCGGAGCAATGGCAATTGGTGGCTTGGCTGCGGCGGCGACCGCATGGCCCGGTTTATATCTGCGATTTTCATTCCCAGGACAAATTACGCTGGCTGCTGACCAGGGCGGGCGTGGATCCTGCCGATTGCCTGTACGCACGCGAGGCGCTGTTCCCCGCGGATGCGCCATGGTTTGATCGCTGGAAGATTTTTTCAGGGCTGGCGCCGGCAAATTACCTTGAATATCCGGCGCGGGCGGGCAGTTACCCTGAGTTCCCCAGGTTATCGGTTGATGCCGCAGCACAATCCGACGTGACGGCATTCCTGCGTGACAATGGATTGACCGGCCCGCTGGTGCTCATGCAACCAGGCAACAAACGCACGCTGAAACGAGGCCGGCTCGGAGTGATTGGCGATCACAAGTCCTGGCCAAGCACAAACTGGATTGCCCTGTGTCGCCTGATATTGGCCGAATGGCCGGAAGCCCGGCTCCTGCTTTGCGGCGCGCCAGCCGAACAACCGCTCTTGTGTGATATCGCTGCCGGCAGCGGCAGCGAACGAGTACATGCGCTTGGCGACCGGCTGCCGATTCCACGACTGCTGGCGCTGATGACGCACGCGCATAGCCTGGTTTCAATCGATTCCGGCCCAGCACACGCCGCAGCTGCCGTGGGCTGCCCAACCGTCGTCCTGTTTGGTGCCACCGAGTTGCAGAAATGGCTGCCGCGCGGGCCGACCAAAACTCCAGTCATTGGTTTGCAAGCCATGGCCGGAGAACCGCAATTGGTCGCACAGATTTCCATCGAAAAGGTATTCGACGCCTGGCGCTCGCTAACCCAGGCGCGACAGACGCAGCCGTAAGACTTCCAGGCCCAGCGCCGCACCACTTCCCGGCGACACACGCGCGGCGAGGCTGGCTTCGGGATCGCCTTCAGCCCAACGCGCCGGATCGGCCGCATGCTTGTAGGCCTCGCGGAACGGCATCCCTTGCTTCGCCAGTTCGATGGCCAGGTCAGTAGCGTACATCGACGGTTCGATCGCCGCGCGCATGCGCTCCGGGCGCCACTGCATCCGCCGCAAAAGATCGGGCAGCAGCGACAACGCGCCGAGCCCGCGATGGAAAGCGTGGAAAATCGCGCCCTTGCTGAATTGCAAATCGCGGTGATAGCCCGAGGGCAGCGACAGCAGTTGTTCGATCTCGGTGCGGGCCGCCGCGGCGCTGGCATAAGTGGCGCGCATCAATTCGATCACATCAGGATTGCGCTTGTTCGGCATGAGGGAACTACCCGTCGTGTATTCGGCCGGCAAGGTGACGAAGCCAAACTCGGCAGTCGTGAATAACGACAGGTCCCAAGCCAGCCGACGCAGATCAAGCAAGGCTGTGGATAACGCTTCAATTGCCGCCATCTCGAATTTTCCGCGCGACAATTGCGCGTAGGTCGCCGACCACTGCGTCCGGTCGAAGCCCAACGCGCTCGTCGTGTGCTCGCGATCCAGCGCAAGATTGACACCATAACCGGCGGCGCTGCCGAGCGGGTTGACGTCGATCCAGGCCAGCGTTTGTTTCGCGCGTACTGCATTGTCGATGCAACCTTCTGCCCAGCCTGCCCACCACATGCCCGCCGACGACACCACCGCCCGTTGCAGATGCGTGTAACCCGGCATCGGCAACGTCAAGTCTTGCTCGGCGCGAGCGAGTGCCACTTCGGCGCTCTCGCGACAGAGTGCCGCGACACGCGTGAGCCGATCCTTCAGCCACAAGCGCGTTGCAACAAGCACCTGGTCGTTGCGGCTGCGGCCGGTGTGGATCTTGCGACCGACAGCGCCCAGCCGTTCGGCCAGCCGCGCTTCGATGGCGGAATGTCCGTCTTCGTAGCGGGCATCAAGCACGAAAGAGCGACTACGGAAATCCACGGCGAGCACATCGAGCTCGGCACACAGCGCTGCCTGTTCACCTTCGGAAACAATACCGATGCGTGCCAATCCTTCGGCATGCGCCTTGCTCGCTGCGATGTCGAACAAGAAGAACTCGCGATCGAGAAAAACGTCGTCACAGGCAAGAAACGACTGGATTTTTGTATCCATTTCAACGCCAGGCTTTTGCCAGAGCAGATCGGTCATGGCGCGATCCCCAATAATTCGGAATAGCCGAAAGCACGGTTGAGATTCTGCATAGCCTGCGCAGCTGCACCCTTCAGAAGGTTGTCTAGTACCGAGACGACTACCAGTCGGCGGCCATCTTCGGACAAGGCAAAGCCGCCAACGACAGCGCCGTTTTTGCCAGCGATGCAGCTGACCCACGGCGCTTCATCCTGTACGGCGACCAAGGGCTCGCTGACATAGAAATCGCGATAGCGTTGCATGACTGCTTCCAGCGTCATGCGGCCGGAGAGTGTCATGTTCGCAGTGATACTCAGGCCACGAAAGTACGCCGCCACATGTGGCATGAATTGCACTGCCTGCCGCAGCTGCCGCGTAACCTCTTGCTCATGCACATGCCCGACCAACGCATAGGGCATCAGGTTGTCGCGTAGTTTTTCCGGATCGTTTTTGTCCGAAGCCGTGGTGCCGGCACCGCTATAGCCCGAGACTCCGAAACACTGCGCGGGGCCATCAAGGAACTCGAGCATCGGTGCGATGGCCAACTGCATTGCCGTGGCAAAACAGCCCGGATTGCTGATGCGCTTCTGGTCTCGATACTGGTTGCGGGTCAGCTCCGGCAATCCGTAATGCCAACTGGGATCGAAGCGGTAATCGGCCGATAGATCGAGCACGACGGTATCCGGCGCTGCCGCCGCAACGTAAGACGAGGCCATGCCATTCGGGAGTGCCAGCACCAGCGCATCCGCCGGTTGCAACGCCAGTGATTCTGGCGTGACTTCGACATAACGCAGCCCGCTGACCTCTTCCGGATGATGATCTGCGAGCGCCTGCCCTGCCCGTTCGCGCGACGAAACGAATGCCAGCTCGAACTCGGGATGGCTGAGGATCAGCCGGAGCAACTCCGAACCAACATGGCCACGTGCGCCGATGAGCCCGATTCGTTTCACGCCAGGTCCGGCGGCATTTCAAGCTTGAATTGCAGATGGCGCTTCACCATCGGCCACTCATTGGCGATGATCGAGAACACCACGGTATCCCGATAGCTGCCGTCGGCCATGCGCATGTGGTTACGCAGCACGCCATCCTGCCTGGCGCCCAGCCTGGCAATGGCGTTGCGCGATGCGTGGTTGAACCAGCTCGTGCGGAACTCCACCGCTGCGCAAGCAAGTGATTCGAACGCATGCGTCAGCAGAAGCAATTTCGCCTCGGTGTTCAATGCTGTGCGCTGCACGCGCTTGGCATACCAGGTCCAACCGATCTCGACGCGCCTGTTCTCGGCATCGATATTTCCGTAGCGGGTACTGCCGACGATATCGCCATTGGCGGCGCGGACCGCCCAAGCCATCGCGGTTCCGGCTTCGCGCAGAACCAGCGCTTTCTCGACATAGGCCTGTGCCTGGTCCGGTGCGGGCACCGAGGTGTACCACAGTCGCCACAACTCGCCATCCGCCGCCGCTACGCGCAGGGCTGGCACATGCTCCAATCCCAGGGGTTCCAGGCCAACATGGCGGCCCTGCAATGCCACCGGTTCAATCCAATGCGTCATGTTCGTCAACTCCTGCTCTTCAAGGTTGCCGGACGGGCCTGGCAATGATCCACCGCAAAACGGATTTCGTCGAATGAATCGAGTCCGTACCAGTAAACAATCCAGTCGCCGCCCTTCAGGCAGCCATCTGCTTCTGCGAAATAGAACTCGTTGACCGGATTATCTGCCCGTGAACGCCAGAACAGGCGCGGGTTTTCCGTGCGCATCACTTGCCAGGCGGCACGACCCAGGCCTTCGCCCTGGGCGTCATCGCTGACGACGAACTTGTCCAAGTGAGGAATTCCGTCCTCAATCGTCAGGATCAGTGCTGCGCGATAGTGTTCGCTGACATAGATTTTATACGGCTCGGTCTTGTCGAAATAATCGACGTGCAATTTTCGCCCAAACCCTGATTCAAGCAAGTCGCGCAACTTCGCCTGGTCAATATTTTTCCAGGCAGTGAAGCTGCGGATTGCTTCACCACGCCGGACCAGGGTGCCGGAGCCCCGGTGGGTGAACAGCTCCTTGGCCAGTTCTGCCGGCTTGGTGATCGACACCGAAGACGACGGCGGCAATTCCATCAACAGATCGTGGATCTGCTCGATCTTCAGCTTCATGCCCGAGTGCAACCAGGGCTGGCGCATCAATTCGGCGTATTCGGTGGACAGGTTGATCGAATCGATCAGTTCGCCCTCGCCGTCGAGCAAGCCGCCGCTGCCGGTCAGGAAGATGATCTTGTAGGGTTGCAGCATCTTGACCAGTTCGTTCGCAGCCCAGTCGGCATTGATATTCAATATTTGCCCACCGCTTGATTCTCCCAGCGAAGCGATCACCGGAATCGAGCCGATCTTGATCGCCGCCGTGATCGATTCCGTATGCACAGCCGTTACCTTGCCGACCAGGCCGTATTTGTCCTGGTCGAGGAAATCGGATTCGAACACACCGGCTGTCACTGAAGTCGCACGCACGCCCTGCGCCTGCAACGCCTCGACCAGACGCAGGTTTTCCTGGCGGAATACCCGGCGCACCACAGCCAGACTCTGCGGCGTGGTGACGCGCAACCCAGTCACGATCTGTTTCTCGATTCCCGCAGTGATCATTGCAGCGTCGAGCTGCGGGCCGGCGCCATGCACGACGATCGGCGTCAGCCCGACTTGCTGCAGGAACGAGAGCGAAGACACCAGCGCATCGAGATCGTCGCGCAGGATCGCACCACCGACTTTCACAACCGCGAAGCGCGCGGCATCCAATTGCGAAAACCGCTTGAGATACTGTTGTATTTCTTTCGCATTGGCGATATTCGACAGCAAGCGAACGATGGTCGGACGAAGGCTATTCATGACGCGGAGAAAATGCGTTGGTAGTTGGCAGCGGCAGCGGCAAGCTGATCGAGCGCCACCCATTCGTCGGCGCTGTGTGCTTGGGCGATATCGCCAGGGCCATAAACCAGCGCGGTAAATCCCGCGGTCGAAAACAGCGCGGCTTCCGTCCAGAAATCCACGGCATTGCCGATCGGCAGGCCGAGCGCATCGGCCAGGTCGCGCGCCTGCAGGCGGCGCTCCTCGGCTGCAGCGACATTGCCCGCAGGTAACGACGGACCGCGAAAGGATTCATCGTAGCGGGCGATGGCGTCCACACCGATAAGTGCGCGAAACCGTGCATGCAGTTCGTCGATGGATTGCGAGGGTAGCGGCCGGAAGCCAAACCGGACTTCCGCCGTTGGCGCGATCACATTGGCCTTGATGCCGCCTTCGACCTTGCCGATGTTGAAGCGCAACCCGGTCAAGCCACCAAAGCGCTGGTGCAATTGCGACTCGACGAAGCCCAGCGCGGCGTGGCCCCAGTGCATGGCTTGGTGCAGCGCGTTGGTTTGCAGTGCGTTCGCGCCGGAGGCGTGGCCGGAGGCGCCAGCGAATTTTATCAGCACCGAACTGATGCCGCGATGGGCGAGTACTGCCTGACTCATGGTCGGTTCGGCGACGATGATTTCGTCGAATCCATGTTTGCGTTTGAGGAAGGCAGGAATGCAACGCGCGTCATTGGCTTCCTCGTCGCTGGTAAACAAGAATGCAGCAGGACCAGCCGTTGAATTGGCCGCTGCCAGCAGGCAAGCCGCTGCGCCCTTGATGTCGCAGGCACCCAGGCCGATGGCGCGGTCGCCGATGACCCGCAACTTCAGCGGGTCTGCGGTCCACCCCGGCGACGATGGCACGGTGTCGAGATGCACGTTGAACAGGCGCGTAGTCTCGCCGCGCACGGCCAACAGCGATACCGCGCCGGCACCGTGATCGCTCAGCTCGATGCGGAACCCGGGCAATTGTTCGCACAGATAATCGAAGATTCCGTCGGTACCGATCGCCCGCGGCGGATTGCGGGTGTCGAAGCCGACCAGGGATTCGAGATATGTCAGCACGTTGGCAATCATTTCCGGTTGACCTCGGCCCAAAGCGTGCTGCTCATGCCGTACAAGTGGATGAAGCCTTCGGCCTCGGCCACGCCCCAATCGGCCGATTGCGCGTAGGTCGCACCTTTGGCGTTGAGAATATGCGGCGAACGCACCGCCACCGCGCCAACGCTACCGCCATGCGTTTCGAGCACGACTTCACCATTGACGCAAGCCTGGCTGGAGGCAAGGAAGGCCTCGAGATCGGTCTTGAGCGGATCGTGGTAGAAGCCTTCGTAAACCAGCTCCACCCATTTGCGGGCCACGTCCGGCTTGAAGCGGTTCTGTTGCTTGGTCAACACCGCTTCCTCCAGCGCCCGGTGCGCGGCAAGTAAGGCTGTCAACCCGGGTGCTTCGAAGATGATGCGGCCCTTCAATCCGATGGTTGTGTCGCCGGTGTACAGGCCGCGACCGACACCGTACCCGGCAAACAACGCATTGAGCTTGGCCAGTATCTGGTGACCGGGAATGGACTTGCCATCGAGCGCTACCGCCTCGCCGTTCTGGAATTTCAGCGTAACCCGCAGGGGCTGCGGAGGCCATCCAGCGCGCGGCGCGCACCATCCACGCGCGCCTTCGCCCGGCGCTTCCCAACGATCGATCTCGCCCCCGGACATCGTCAGCCCCAGCAGGTTTTCGTTGATGGTGTAGGCCTGCTGCTTGGCGCGCACACCGAAGCCGCGGTCTTCGAGGTACTTCTGCTCGTACGCGCGAGTCTGGGTGTGTTCTTTCTGGATCTCTCGGATCGGCGCGATGATTTCATAATCGCCCAGCGCCTTCACCGCCAGGTCGAAGCGCACCTGGTCATTGCCCATGCCAGTGCAACCATGCGCAACAACATTCGTCGCCAATTCCCGACAACGCTGGAGCGCCGCATCGACGATGAGATAGCGATCGGACACCAGCAACGGGTACTGGCCCTGATAGCCCTCGCCTGCCCAGATGAATGGTTTAACGAAGTCATTCCAGAGCGCCGGGCCGCCATCAACGGTGACGTGGCTGGCGACGCCGAGTTCAGCGGCGCGCGCCTCGATGAAGGCGCGCTCGGCGTCATCGACGCCGCCGGTATCGGCGAACACGGTGTGCACGGCCCAGCCGCACTCCTGCAAGTAAGGAACGCAGAAACTGGTGTCTAGGCCACCGGAAAAGGCGAGGACGATAGTCTTGCCGCTCATGACTGCGCTACCAGTGCCGCCATGATGGCCTTCTGCACATGCAGGCGATTCTCGGCTTCCGCGATGGCGATGCAGGCCGGTGAGTCCATCACGGCGTCGGTCGCCTTGATGTTCCGGCGCAGCGGCAGGCAATGCGAGAACACGCCGTGATTGGTCAGCGCCATCTTGGCCTCGTCGACGATGAAGTGTTTGTATTGCTCGCGAATGGGCTTCTCGTGTTCCCAGCGGCCAAAATATGGCAGCGCGCCCCAGCTCTTGGCGTAGACGACATCGGCGCCGGCGTATGCCGATTCGATGTCGTGGCTGATCTTGAACGAGCCGCCGTTTTCAGCGACGTTCTGCGCCGCCCAGCCCATATAGCGCTGGTCGAGCAGGTAGTCCGGCGTCGGGCATAGCAGGGTCACGTCCATTCCCATGCGGGTAGCGATGGTCAACGCCGAATTGGCCACGGCGGTATTCAACGCCTTCGGGTGGTAAGTCCAGGTCAGCACGAATTTTTTGTCGCGCAGAACCGCGCTGCCGAAGTGCTCTTGCAGCGCCATGACATGCGCCAGCTCTTGGCAGGGATGGGTGATGGTCTCGAGGTTGATCACCGGCACCGTCGAATATTTTGCAAAGCTCCGCAATACCTTGTCCTGACGGTCTACCGACCAGTCGACGAACTTCGGGAAGGCACGCACCGCGATCAGGTCAACGTAGCGCGACAGCACGCGTGCCACTTCAGCGATGTGCTCCTCGGCCTCGCCGTCCATCACCGTGTCCAGCTCGAATTCGATCGGCCAGGCGTCTTTTCCCGGCTGCAAGACCACCGCGTGGCCGCCAAGCTGGAAGGCGCCGATCTCGAAACTGGTGCGGGTGCGCAGCGAGGGATTGAAGAACACCAGGGCGATGGCCCTGCCCTTGAGCTGGTCGCCGGCCTTGCTGCGCTTGAATGCCGCTGCCTGCATCAGCAGCGCATCGAGTTCGGGACGGGTCCAGTCCTGGGTGTTCAGGAAGTGTTTTATTGGAGCCTGCTGCATCGGAAATCCTATGGTGAAAAGCAAAAAGCCCAGCGCGAGGCTGGGCTTTTCCGGTTGACGCATGACAGCGTCCGGCTACCCAGCGGGAGTGTGGGATTCCGGTCGGCGCGCGCGCGAAGTCATGCCCGCCGCCATATAGGCAGAGGTAAGGACAAGAGTGCTGGCGCAGTGGGACTTCATGGCGCTGAGTATGTCAGGCGATCCGGCGCGCCGCAACCGGGCGGCACTCTCTGTCAGAGACGTCCTGTTAAACTTGATGCATGGACATGATGCTTTACAACAACCTGCGGCGCCGCCTGGAGGTATTCCTCCCCGCCGACCCGGTCCGGGTCACGATGTACCTGTGCGGGCCAACCGTCTACAACTTCGTGCATATCGGCAACGCCCGCGGGCCGGTCGTGTTCGACGTGCTGGCGCGCCTGCTGCGCCGCCGCTATCCGAAGCTGATCTACGCCCGCAACATCACCGATGTGGACGACAAGATCAACGCCGCGGCGCTGGAACTGCACGTGCCGATCGCCACGATCACCGACAAGTTCACTGCCATATATCGCGAAGATATGGCCAGGCTTGGCGTGATTCCACCGGACGTCGAGCCGCACGCGACCGCACATATTCCGCAGATGATCGCCATGATCGAACGGCTGATCGAGCAAGACCACGCTTACGCGGCCGAGGGGCACGTCTTGTTCAGGGTCGCCAGCTATCCCGACTACGGCAAGCTGTCGCGGCGTTCGCCCGAAGACATGCTGGCCGGCGCCCGGGTCGAGGTCGCGCCCTACAAACGCGATGCCGGCGACTTCGTGCTCTGGAAGCCGTCGCCGCCGAAACTGCCGGGTTGGGACTCGCCCTGGGGTCGCGGCCGACCGGGTTGGCATATCGAATGTTCAGCCATGGCCGAAGCGCACCTGGGCGAGACCATCGACATCCACGCCGGCGGCAACGATCTGCTGTTCCCGCACCACGAGAACGAAGTCGCGCAGAGCACCTGCGCGCACGGCGGCAAGGTGTTCGCGCGCTACTGGATCCACAACGGCATGCTCGACATGGGCGGCACCAAGATGTCGAAGTCGCTGGGCAACGTCAGCGTGCTGCACGACCTGCTGGCCAAGTATCCGCCGGAAGCCCTGCGCTACGGACTGCTCAGTGCCCAGTACCGGCAGCCACTGGATTGGTCGGACGCAGTCATAGAACAGGCCGTCCAGACACTGAACCGGCTTTACGGCACGTTGCGCGACCTCGCCGATGTTGTTGCGCTGGCGGGCGATGTTCCGGAGGAGATCGATGCCACTCTCTGCGACGATCTCAATACGCCAGCGGCGCTGGCGGAGTTGTCCGGAATCGCCGGAGAAGCGCGCAAGGCAAGTACCCGGGAAGAGAAGCAGCGCTTGAAGTCGCGGCTGCTGTCCGCCGGTGCCGCGCTGGGTTTACTACAGCAGACGCCGTCTGAGTGGTTTTCTCGCGGCGGCGACAGCGACGAAGACGCCCGCATCCAGGCGCTGATCGACGAGCGCAACGCCGCCAAGAAAGCGCGCGACTTCGCCCGCGCCGACGCGATTCGCACGCAGTTGGCGGATGAAGGCGTGGTGCTGGAAGACACGGCCCAGGGCGTGCGCTGGAAACGCGGCTGATGCAGCCGACCGAAGCCAGCGCCGCCGAGGCGCAACGCACGATCGTCGAGGAATTCGCCTTCTTCGGCGATTGGTCTGAACGCTATCAATACCTCATTGATCTAGGCAGGAAACTGCCGCCGTTCAACGAGGCGCTCAAGATCGAGGCCAATCGCCTGCAGGGCTGCCAGTCGATGGTCTGGATCGTGGTCAAGGGCGACTCCGACCGACTCGAGTTCGACGCGGTCAGCGATTCCAGCATCGTCTCCGGGTTGATTTATCTGGCGCTACGCGTGTACTCGGGCCGTAGCGCCAGGGAAATCCTCGCCGCCACGCCAGACTACATCGCCGATATCGGCTTGGCCAAGCACCTTTCGCAGACCCGCAGTAATGGCATGGCGTCCTTGCTACAGTTCATCCAGCACGCGGCGCAATCGGTGTTGAGCACGTGAGTCTGGAAGCATTATTCGTTTCCACCGGCGTGGTCGCGCTCGCCGAGATCGGCGACAAGACGCAGTTACTCGCTTTCATTCTGGCGGCACGCTTCAAGAAACCGCTACCGATCATCGCCGGCATACTGGTGGCGACATTGGTGAACCACGGATTGGCCGGCGCACTCGGCGCGTGGATAACTTCCGTGGTAAGCCCGGACATCCTGCGCTGGGTGCTTGGCCTGTCCTTCCTCGGGATGGCCGCCTGGACGATGATCCCCGACAAGATCGAAGAAGAAGAAACCCGCGTTGCTACGAAGTTCGGGGTGTTCGGCGCGACCCTGATCACGTTCTTCCTGGCCGAAATGGGCGACAAGACACAACTGGCGACCGTCGCGCTCGCAGCGCATTACGGTACGCCGGTTCTGGTGATCCTTGGCACCACATTGGGCATGCTGATTGCCGATGTGCCGGCGGTCTTTATTGGCGACCGGCTGGCGACGAAAATCCCGATGAAGCTGGTGCACTCGATTGCAGCAGCAATCTTCGCCGGACTCGGCCTCTTGACGCTGCTTGGCGCCGGCGCAAGATTCGGCCTGTAAGCGAAGGGGCTGCGACTCAGGGATCGAGGTTGATCCAGGTCGCCTTGAGCTCGGTGTACTTGTCGAAGGCGTGCAGGGATTTGTCGCGGCCGTTACCTGATTGCTTGTAGCCACCGAACGGCGCGGTCATGTCGCCGCCGTCCCAGTAATTCACCCAGACGCTGCCGGCGCGTAGTTTGCGCGCAACCCGATGCGCACGCGAAAGGTCGTTGGTCCAGACGCCAGCGGCCAGACCGTAGGGCGAATCGTTGGCGATGCGCAAGGCCTCGTCTTCGTTGTCGAAGGCGATCGCCGCCAACACCGGTCCGAAGATTTCTTCACGGGCAATGCTCATTTCGTGGGCGACGTCATCGAAGATGGTTGGCTCGATGTAGTAACCACCGCTTTCCTGCATAACTCGGTTCCCGCCCAATGCCAGTTTCGCGCCCTCGGCTTGGCCTTTGTCAATAAAACCGAGCACGCGCTGCATTTGGCCCTCGTCGACCATCGCGCCCATCGGCGCACCGGGCTCGAACGGATGCCTGGGCTGCATCTTGCGTCCAGCCTCGACCACCATCGCCAGGAATTCGTCCTTGATCGAGCGCTCGACCAGGAGCCGCGACGCGGCTGTACAGACTTCGCCTTGGTTGTAGAAGATGGCGCCGGCTGCCGCCACGGCGGCCTTGCGCAAGTTCGGCGCATCGGCAAAAACGATATTCGGACTCTTGCCGCCGCATTCCATGTAGGCGCGTTTGAGGTTGGAACGCCCCGCGCATTGCAGCAGGTGTTTGCCAACCGCAGTCGAGCCGGTGAACACGATGCCATCGACATCCATGTGCAAGGCCAGCGGTTCGCCGGCACCTTTTCCGAAACCCGGAATCACGTTGAACACACCTGGAGGAATTCCCGCTTCGATGGCCAACTCGGCCAAGCGAATAGCGGACAGCGGTGATTTCTCGGAAGGTTTGAGTACCACCGAGTTACCCATCGCCAAGGCCGGTGCGAGTTTCCAGCAGGCCATCAGCATTGGGAAGTTCCACGGCACGATCGCGCCAATGACACCGAGCGGCTCGCGCGTCACCAAACCTAATTCGTCTCTGCCCGTCGGGGCAACTTCGTCGTAGACCTTGTCGATCGCTTCGCCGGTCCAGTTCATGCAGCGAACCGACGCAGCTACGTCCACCGCCAGCGCGTCGCCTACCGGCTTGCCCATGTCCAGCGATTCGAGCAGCGCCAGTTCTTCGCGATTGGCATCGATCAATTGCGCGAACTTGATCAGCGTGCGCTTGCGCTGCGCTGGCGCCGCATTCGACCACGCGCCTTGATCGAAAGCCCGACGCGCACAAGCAACTGCACGGTCGACGTCTTCGGCATCGCATTCGGCGATGGCAACGATAACGCGGCCATCGGCCGGGCTGATGCACTCGAAGGTCTTGCCGGACGCCGAATCGACGTACTTGCCGTCAATGAAGGCCTGATGGCGGATGTGCAGGGCGGCGGCGCGCGCCTGCCATTCCTCGCGAGTCTGGGGCTTGGACATGGGATTCACCAATTACGTCATATTGACAGACGGACTATGCAGCGCTTCGTTAGAAAGTCGGCGGCGTATTCGCGCTGACCAGGATCGCCGGTTCTGTTCCGATGTTTCGGAAACGATGCGGCGTGCGGCTTTCGAAGTAATAGCCTTCGCCGGCATTTAGTACGCGGACGCGATCGCCGACGGTGAGTTCAACCTGCCCGGCGACGATCACGCCGCCTTCTTCGCCGTCATGGCTGAGCATGGTTTCGCCGGTGTCGCTGCCGGGTGGCATCACTTCGCGCAAGATGCACATCAACCGATTGCTGCGGCGCTTCCCGACCAGATAGTAGTGAATGCCATTGCTGCCCAGGTCGGGCAGATCGTCGGCGTTGTAGAAGGGGCCGTCGCCGGAGTCACTGGCCAGATCGAGGGTGAAGAAATCGGCCAGCGAGATCGGGATGCCGTCCAGCACCTTTTTCAGGGAACTGACCGAGGGGCTGACCTTGTTCTGTTCGATCAGCGAAATCGTGCTGTTGGTGACGCCGACGCGCTTGGCCAGCTCGCGCTGACTCATGCCCTTGCTGATCCGGACGGCCTGGAGACGGGAACCGATATTCATGCGATTTGTGCCTGGGAACACGTGATTTTTAAGATGCGGAATATTTAACACCCCCGGCTGGGATGGTCAAATTTCCGACTGTCGGGCCATTATTGTAAAATTTATTCAACACTGTTAATTTTAGTGGATACGCCGGCAACCACGAGCCGAGGCCTGAAATGACCCTTCCTGACTCACTTTCCAGCCATGAATCCCGCCTCGGAGACGCCTACGAGGCCCAGGCCACCGCGGCGCCTGAACATCTGAATGCCTTCTGGATGCCGTTCAGCGCCAACCGCCAGTTCAAGCAACAACCGCGGCTCTTGGCGAGCGCTTCCGGCATGCACTACAAGACGCCAGAAGGGCGGGAAATCCTCGATGGCACGGGCGGCCTGTGGTGCTGCAACGCCGGTCACGCCCGGCCGCGCATCGTCGAAGCGGTGCAGCGGCAGATTGCGACGCTCGATTTCGCGCCGACCTTCCAGATGGGCCACCCCCTGCCCTTCGTGCTGGCCGAGCGCCTGGCCGAAATCGCGCCGGGCACGTTGAAGCATTTGTTCTTCACGAACTCGGGTTCGGAGTCCGTGGATACCGCGCTGAAAATTGCACTGGCCTACCACCGCGCCCGCGGCGAAGGC
>JANXRY010000006.1 GCA_025356635.1 Gammaproteobacteria bacterium | reverse complement strand
TGGAACGTTACTTCACGCTGCAACCGCACGGCTGGCCGATGGCGGCGATCCAGCGGCAATTCGATGCCGGCGATGCCGGCGATCATCTCTGGCTGCGCGCCGATCCGGTCCATTGCCGGGCCGACATGGCCGGTGTGCGCTTGCTGGCCTGGGGTAATCTCGACATTGACGACGATCAATCGAGGCGTTTCCTGACTGCGCTTCAGCCAGTATTCGAGGATGCTGGCATGGCCATGTCCGCGCCCGCGCCCGATCGTTGGTTCCTGCGCCTGCCCCTGGGCACGGAGTTGCCCGCGTTCGCGACGCCGGAGCAGGCGCTGGGCACGGACTTGTTCGAGCACTTGCCGCCGGGCGAAGTCGGGCGTCGTTGGCGCACCTTGTTCAGCGAGGCGCAGGTGACACTGCACAATCATCCGGCCAATGCCGAGCGCATGGCGCAAGGCAAGCAGCCGGTAAATTCGCTTTGGTTCTGGGGCGGCGGCACCATGCCGGAATCGATCGCGACGTCGATCGGCTCGGTCGATACTCCGGATCCTGAACTGCAAGCCTTGCTCGCGCTATCCACGCCATCGCCATCAGCTTCAATCTTGTGCGACCTGCGCCATGTGCGCGATTGGTCGCTGGTCGAAAAACGATTGCATGGCGAGCCGCTGATGTTGCTGGATTTCGCCGATGGCGTGCGCTGGAATCTTGAGTCATGGCAACGCTGGCGATTCTGGCGACAGCCCCTGAGCCGGCTCGACAGGTGAGCTCGACACTGAATATTGTCCGTCGTGCTGTTCCGGAGCATGCGCCATGGCCCGGCGTTGTCTCGGCAGTCTTGCAGCGCGTTTATGCCGCACGCGGCGTGCTTTCAGCAGAGGCGGCGGAGTTGAAATTGACGCAGCTATTGCCTTTGGACGGCCTCGGCCAGATCGATGCGGCAGTTGCCTTGTTGGCTACGGCGATCACCGAGGCGCGGCATATCGTGATCGTTGGCGATTTCGATTGCGATGGCGCCACCGGCACTGCCGTTGCTGTGCGCGGATTGCGGATGCTCGGCGCGACGAATGTAAGCTTCCGAGTGCCCAATCGCGCCACCCATGGCTATGGCTTGTCGCCGGCCCTGGTTGAAGACATTGCCGCGATGGCGCCGGATTTACTGGTCACCGTTGATAGCGGCATTGCCTGCCATGCCGGCGTGATTGCCGCCAAGGCGCGAGGTTGGCAGGTGTTGGTTACCGACCATCATCTGCCCGGCGTGTTTGTGCCGCCCGCCGACGTCATCGTCAATCCGAACCTGCCTGGCGATCAATTCCCGAGCAAAGCGCTGGCCGGGGTCGGCGTGATGTTCTACCTGATGCTGGCCTTGCGCCGACACTTGCGTGAGCGCGGCGAGTTCAAGGCAATGGAGCCGGATTTGTCGAGCCTGCTCGATCTCGTCGCTGTGGGGACGGTGGCCGATATGGTGCCGCTCGATGGCAATAATCGCCGGCTGGTAGCGGCGGGTCTTCGCCGGTTGCGGCAAGGACTCGGCCAGCCTGGGCTGCGAGCATTGATCCTGCGCGCCGGCCGCGACGAATCGTGTTTGACCGCCGCCGACATCGGCTTCGGAATTGCGCCACGCATCAATGCCGCCGGCCGTCTTGAAGACATGGCGCTCGGTATCGGATGCCTGCTCTGCGATGACTCGACCCGGGCGGGTGAAATGGCCTCCGTGCTCGATGCCATCAATGGCGAACGCCGCGATCTGCAACAGTCCATGGTGGATGAGGCAGAGGCGGCGCTTGATCGGCTTCCGAGTGATGCCGCAGCGGCATTATCCACCGTGGTGTTGTTCGATCCCGCCTGGCATCCCGGGGTCATCGGGTTGGTGGCGTCGCGGATCAAGGACCGCTGTCATCGGCCGACCTTCGCGTTCGCGCCAGCGGAGCCCGACAGCGCAATGCTGCGCGGCTCGGCCCGGTCCATTCCCGGGCTGCATATTCGTGATGCCTTGGCGCGGGTGGATGCGCAACATCCGGACCTGATCGAGCGCTTCGGTGGCCACGCCATGGCAGCGGGTTTGAGCCTGCGCGCCGAGCATTTCGAACGCTTCCGTGTCGCGATAACAGCCTTGGTTGAGTCGATGCTCTCGCCCGAGTTGCTTCGTGCCGAACTGTGGAGCGACGGCCCGTTGGCGCCGATGGACTTCACCCGTGAGCTCGCCGAGATCCTGCGCATGGCCGGCCCGTGGGGGCAAGGATTCCCCGAGCCGGTGTTCGACAATGTTTTCGAAGTGCGATCATGGCGAGTCCTGGGTGAGCGCCATATCAAGCTGAATCTGGCGCTCACCGAGGGCGGGCCGGAACTGTCGGCGATCCATTTTGGTGGCTGGCAAGGATCGCCGCCGGCCGCGCGAATCCATGCCGCGTACCAGCTCGAATTGGACGATTTTCGCGGTCGGCGTGGCGTGCAGTTGCTGGTGCGACACTTGCAGAATGCTTGAAACGAACCGGAATGAGCGCGAGCGCCTTCATTGACCTCCTTACTATGCAGGACCTGATGATGCAGCCTTTGGATGAGTGGTTTGAAACCATCTGCCGTAGCTATTCGCATCCCCCCACCGTGGTTGACGGACTGCTGTTGCCTGGGTTTCCACCGGACAATTTGCAGGCCAACACCACGGGCCAGACCGGCGTGGCGACGCTCAAGGAAGCATTTGTCTTCTACCAGGACTGCGTTGAAACGTTCGCAAGTCTGGGCGCAGCAATCCAGTACGAACACACGCTGCTCGATTTCGGCATGGGATGGGGGCGTATCGCCAGATTCTTTCTGCGCGATCTGCCGCTGGCGAACATTCACGGTCTGGATGTGATGGATGAGTTCGTGGAGATTTGCCGCAACACCTTCCGAAGCACCAACTTCCACGCCACGCCACCGTTTCCGCCCAGCCCATTGGAAGCCGGGACATACAACTATATCGTTGGCTATTCGGTGTTTTCACATCTGTCCGAGCGTGCCTGCGCCGAATGGATGCAGGAGTTCCACCGGCTTCTGGCGCCTGGCGGCATGGTTGCCCTGACCACGCGCGGCAGGCCATTCCTTTATTTCTGCGAATCGATGAAAGGCCAGGGACACACTGGCTATCTGGGTGCATTGTCCAGCATGTTCGACGACTTCAACGCTGCCCGTTCCAGCTATGACCGCGGTGAATTCGTCCACTCCAACCGTGAGGGTGTCAGCGGCGGCGGTGCGATGACGACGGAATTCTATGGGGAGACCTTCATTCCGCGAGCATATGCGGCGCGCGCCTATTCGCACGGCTTTGTACTGGAGCGGTTCCAGTTCGATCCGCCACGGCAGTCGCATCCGATCATGTTCTTCCGGAAGAAGTGACGGGCTACTCCTGCCAGGGCGCTGGCGCTGGTATCATTCGCTTCAGTATTTTTGTACGGCACTGACATGGAACTCAACCTGATCCGCCAACGAATCGCCGACCTCAAGGGTCGGCTGGATTCGTTGAGGGGGTATCTTTGACTTCGACGCCAAGGTAGAGCGGCTCGAAGAAGTCAGTCGGGAGCTCGAAAACCCGGCCATCTGGAACGAACCCGACCGCGCGCAGGCGCTGGGCAAGGAACGCGCCTCCCTCGACAGGATCGTGACTGAGACCCGTGGCAACACCGACGGCCTGGTCGACGCCGCCGAGCTGCTTGACCTGGCCGAAATGGACGACGACGAGGGTACCGTCAACTCGGTCGTCACCGACGTAGAGAAGATAGCTACCCGAGTCGAAGCGCTTGAATTCCGGCGCATGTTCTCCGGCGAGCTCGATTCGGCCAATTGCTTCGTCGATATCCAGGCTGGCGCCGGCGGTACCGAAGCACAGGATTGGGCGGAGATGTTGCTGCGCATGTACCTGCGCTGGTGCGAAAGCCGTGGCTGGAAAGCCGAACTGATGGAAGCCAGTGCCGGCGACGTCGCCGGGATAAAGTCGGCGACCTTCCGGGTCGAAGGCGATTACGCCTACGGCTGGCTGAAAACCGAGATCGGCGTGCACCGGTTGGTGCGCAAGTCGCCGTTCGATTCCGACAATCGCCGCCATACCAGCTTCACCTCGGTATTCGTGTCGCCGGAAGTGGACGACGATATCGACATCGACATCAATCCGGCCGACCTCAGGACCGACGTCTATCGCTCGTCGGGCGCTGGTGGCCAGCACGTCAACAAGACCGAGTCGGCGGTGCGTATCACCCATCTGCCCACCAACACCGTGGTCGCCTGCCAGACTGGGCGCAGCCAGCACCAGAATCGCGACACTGCGATGAAGATGCTGAAGGCCAAGTTGTACGAACTGGAAGTGCAGAAACGCAACGTTGAGAAGAACGCACTCGAGGCAACCAAATCCGACATCGGCTGGGGCAGCCAGATCCGCAGCTACGTGCTCGACCAGAGCCGCATCAAGGATTTGCGCACCGGCGTCGAACGCACCGATACGCAAAAAGTGCTTGATGGCGACCTCGATGAATTCGTCGAGGCCAGCCTGAAATCCGGCCTGCAAGCCGGCGCCAAACGCGTAGACGCGGCCTGATAACCGCGACTTCCATCGCTCCTACATCCGATGATTCCCTCATGACCGAACCGACGCCCCCACCCATCGACGAAAACCAGCTGATTGCCGAGCGTCGCGCCAAGCTCAAGGCACTGCGCGCGCACGGCATCGCCTTCCCGAACGATTTCAAGCGCATTGATTACGCGAATGACTTGCAAAGCGAATTCGCCGACCAGGACAAGTGGACGGCGGAAGCACTCGAAGCCACGCCGCGCCGCGTGCAGATTGCCGGTCGCATGCTGCTCAAGCGAGTGATGGGCAAGGCCAGTTTCGTGCAGATCCAGGACATGAGCGGGCGCATCCAGCTGTACCTGACCGCCAACGACCTGGACGAGAGCTACGACGCCTTCAAAGGCTGGGACATCGGCGACATCATCGGTTGCGCCGGCACATTGACGCGCACCCGAACCGGTGAGCTTTCCGTGCGTGCAGCATCGCTGCGGTTACTGACCAAGTCGCTACGGCCGTTGCCGGACAAATTCCATGGCCTGTCAGACGTCGAACAGCGTTATCGCCAACGTTACGTCGATCTTATCGTCAACCCGGATGCGCGCGAGGTTTTCATCAAGCGTTCGAAGATCATCTCGGCGATACGTGGCTGGCTCGACGCGCGTCGTTTCCTGGAAGTGGAAACGCCGATGATGCATTACATCCCCGGTGGCGCCGTGGCCAAGCCGTTCGCGACCCACCACAACGCGCTCGACCTCGACCTGTACCTGCGTGTCGCTCCCGAGCTTTACCTGAAACGCCTGACCGTTGGCGGCATGGAGCGCGTCTACGAGATCAATCGCAATTTCCGCAACGAAGGCGTGTCGACCCGGCACAACCCTGAGTTCACCATGCTCGAGTTGTATGAGGCATACGCGACCTATTCCGAGATCATGGACCTGACCGAAGGCGTGATCCGAGACGTTGCCAAGTCAGTGCTTGGCACAACCTCGCTGCAATGGGAAGGTCACGTGATCGACGTCGGCCCGGCGTTTCGGCGCTGGTCGATGATTGATGCCGTGCTCGAGCACAACCCGGAGATCAAGCGTGAACAATTGCGTGATCTGGAAGCGATGCGCGGCCATGCCCAGCGCCTGGGCGTGCACGTGAAGAAGGGTTATGGCTGGGGCAAGCTGCTACTGGAGATTTTCGAGAAGACCGTCGAACACACTTTGATCCAGCCGACTTTCATCACCGATCATCCGGTCGAAATCAGCCCGCTAGCGCGCGCCAACGATATTGATCCGCAACTGACTGATCGTTTTGAATTGTTTGTTGGCGGTCGTGAGTTGGCCAATGGCTTCTCGGAGCTGAACGACTCCGAAGACCAGGCCGCGCGTTTCCAGGCGCAAGTGGATGCGAAGGAGGGTGGCGACGACGAAGCCATGCATTTCGACGCCGATTACATTCGCGCATTGGAAGTGGGGCTGCCGCCAACCGGCGGGCTCGGCGTCGGTATCGACCGACTGGTGATGCTGCTGACCGACTCTGCTTCGATCCGCGACGTGCTGCTGTTTCCGTATATGAGGCCGGTCAGCGACTAGGCAGCCGGTTTCGGTGCGTCGCGCAATTCGCGCCGCAGGATCTTGCCGACGTTCGACTTCGGCAACTCGGTGCGGAATTCCACCACCTTCGGCAGCTTGTAGCCAGTCAGGTTCTCCCGGCAGAAGGCCTTGACCGTCTCGGCGGTGAGCGCCGGGTCCTTGCGCACGATCACCACCTTGACCGCTTCGCCGGATTTCTCGTCGGGCACGCCGACCGCTGCGACTTCCAATACGCCCGGCATCATCGCGATAACATCCTCGATCTCGTTCGGATAGACGTTGAAGCCGGACACCAGGATCATGTCCTTCTTGCGATCGACGATGGTGAAGAATCCTTTCTCGTCCATCTTGGCGATGTCGCCGGTATGCAGCCAACCGTCGGCGTCGAGCACCTGCGCGGTTTCTTCCGGGCGCTGCCAATAGCCGGCCATCACCTGCGGACCCTTTACGCAGAGTTCGCCGACTTCGCCGGCGGGCATGATCCGGCCGTTGTCGTCCTTGAGCACGCAATCGGTCATCGGGATCGGCAGGCCGATCGAGCCGTTGTAATCGGCAAGATCGAGTGGATTCATGCAGCAGGCGGGCGAAGTTTCGGTCAGGCCATAGGCTTCAACGAGAGTGGAGCCGGTGAGTTTTTTCCAGCGCTCGGCGACGGTGCGTTGCACCGCCGTACCGCCGCCAAGCGTCAGGTGCAGGTGCGAAAAATCCACCTTGTCGAACCCGGGCGTATTCAACAAACCGTTGAACAGCGTGTTGACGCCGGTAATCGAGGTGAAGCCGCTGGTCTTGAGTTCCTTGACGAATCCGGCCATGTCGCGCGGGTTGGTGATCAGATAATTCAAGCCACCGAATTTCATGAACACCAGGCAGTTCGAGGTCAGCGCGAAGATATGGTAGAGCGGCAACGCCGTGATAATGATTTCCTTGCCGGGTACGCAGTCTTTGCTGATCCAGGCCGAACTCTGCTGCATGTTCGCGACCAGGTTTCGGTGCGTGAGCATCGCGCCCTTGGCAACGCCTGTGGTGCCGCCTGTGTATTGCAGAAAGGCGATGTCTTCGGGGCGGATATCGATGCTCGGCAGCGAATGTTTCTCGCCGAGGGCAAGTGCCTGGTTGAAAGTGATCGTGCCGGGGATGTCGTAATCCGGCACCAGCTTCTTGATGTACTTCATGCTGAAGTTGACCAGCGGCCCCTTCGGGAAGCCGAGCAGGTCGCCGATGCAGGTTGTCACCACTTTTTTCACGGAAGTTTCCGCAACGATCTCGGCCAGTGCCGAGGCGAACATTTCCATCACCACGATCACGCTGGCGCCGGAATCGTTCAGTTGGTGCTTCAATTCGCGCGGTGTATACATCGGGTTGGTGTTTACCACGGTCAAGCCGGCGCGGAGCACGCCGAAAATCGCCACCGGATACTGAAGGACATTAGGCATCATCAGGGCAACGCGATCGCCCTTCTTGAGCTTGAGTTCGTGCAGCAGGTAATTGGCAAAACGGGTGCTGAGGCGATCGATTTCCTCGTAGGTCAGCGTCTTTCCGAAATTGGAAAAGGCCGGGTTTTCGCGGTAACGCTCGCAGGACTGCGCCAAGACCGAGACGATCGACGGGAATTCGTTTAGATTGATCGTTGCCGCTACGTTCGCCGGATAGCTCGATAGCCAAGGACGCTCGATGTTCATGCCAGTGTTCCCCTCACCATTGTCTTCGATTGGAGCACAGGGCCTGTGGGCTGGCAAGCCGCGAAAGACAGTGTTTTTCTCGTTGTTGCTGGCTCTGGCGGCATTGGCTGCGGGCTGCCGGCACACGCCTCCGGAACAGGCCTTGCGCGACACCATCAGCGCTATGCAGAAAGCCGGCGAAGAGCATCGGGTCTCCGACCTGATGGCTTCGGTTGCTGATGATTTCGTCGGCCAGGAAGACATGGACCAGAAGCAGCTCCGGCAATACCTGACGGTGATCAGCCTGCAGAACCGGCAGGTTGGCACGACGCTGGGCCCGCTGACCGTGACAATCACTGGCGACCGCGCGCGGGTTAT
>JANXRY010000074.1 GCA_025356635.1 Gammaproteobacteria bacterium | reverse complement strand
TGACCTACCGCTACGCCGGCCAGACCTACCACGCATATACTCGCCGCGATCCTGGCCGGTACATCCGGGTGCTGGTGGACGTCCGGCCGCAGGAAGAAGGTTACGGCAATCACCGCTGAGTCTTGGACTATGCTTTGAACGGGGAGGGGCCGAAAGGCCCCTTCCCGTTGTCCGCGCCGGCATAATCAAGGCGTACTCAATCGACCCACCGGCAATGCCCGACGATTCCGGCCAACCCGTTCGCAATGAATTCGTCGTGCCCTGCGCCGACCTGGAAGGCACCATCGCCTACCTCACCGGGTCGCCAGGATTCCGGTTGGAGATGATCATGCCGGCGGATTGCCCGAGAGTAGCGCTGGTCTCCGGGCATGGGGTCCGACTCCGACTGGAAACCGCGGCGACACTGCCATTGCATGACACCGGGTACAGCCGCAGCTTGCTTCTGAGCCGGAGTGGCCAGGGCGACGCGGTCACCGGCCGGGCTGGCATGCGCTACCGCGACCTGATTCCCGGGCGCATGAGCGGGCATTTCATCGGCTCGCATATCTGCATACCGGACGGCGGGCTGGTACCAGACTATGTGCATTACCACCACGTCCGCTTCCAACTTATCTATTGCCGGCGCGGTTGGGTTCGGGTCGTTTACGAGGATCAAGGTCCGCCCTTTGTGATGCAGGCAGGAGACTGCGTCCTGCAGCCACCCACAATCCGCCATCGTGTGCTGGAGGCATCGCCCGGACTGGAAGTGATCGAGATTGGCGGCCCGGCGGAACATGAGACCTGGCGCGAGCACGATCTCGATCTGCCGACGGCCAGGCTGCGACCCTATCGTGATTTCGGCGGCCAGCGCTTTGTTCGGCATGTGGCGGCCGGCGCTATCTGGACGCAAGATGGTGTATCCGGCGTCCGTTCTTGCGATCTCGGCATGACCGACGCTACCCGGGGACTTGTCCGTCTGCGTGTCCTCGAGACCAGCGGCGGTGCAGTTACCACAACCCGGCAGGTTCACTTGGGTGAACTCTTGTTCCTGTTTGCGCTGGACGGCGAATTCCAAGTTTCGAGTACCGCCCTCGGGTCGACGCACCTGGGGGCGGACGATGCCTGCGTGCTGCCAACCGGAGCCGACTATGTCTTGGAACTGCGTACCGGTGCACGGCTGCTGGAACTGGCGCTACCTGCCCCCGCGCCTGGAAACTGACCGCTGGCTGAAGCGGCAGTTCACACGCGCAACAGGACCTGCTAGCCTCGAAAACCCGCTCCCAAAAGGGTTGCCGCCATGTCCATCTGGAAAGACACCAGCTCCTCCAAATCCTCGCCTGCCGCCGCGCGGGATGCCAGCGCGAACTCGCGTGCCGAGACCACGCCCCATTCCGACTTCGGCGCCCCTTCGCTGGTGGTGCCGATGGCACGTACCGAGGCTGATCGAGTACGCAAGGAATCATTGATCGCTTCCGACCTGACCATCGAAGGCAAGATCGAAGGCGCCGGCAGTGTCCGCATCGCCGGCAAGTTCAAGGGCGACGTCAACGTACAGGGCGACCTCACCATTGAGGCCGGCGCCAAACTCACCGGTGGCGTCCGCGCCCACCAGGTCACCATCGCCGGCGAGCTGGAAGGCAACATCGAAGGCGCCGTGCGCGTCGACCTGCAACCCACGGCTGTGGTCTCAGGCGACATCAAGTCTGGCGCCCTGACGGTCGCCGCCGGTGCGCGCATGCGCGGCCATGCGGTATTCGGTTGGGAAGACGAGCGATCGACCAAGTTGGGCATGGTGGCGGAGTCCGGCACCAAGGCATGAGCCAACTTCGTCCAGGGACGCCGGGCGCAACCCGCGACTGTCCGCACTGCCAGGCGAAAATCCTGGAAAGTGCGACAGTATGCCCGGCCTGTCGGCATCACATCCGCTTCGATAGTGGTCCGGCCGAGCACGATCCGGCGACGATGACGCCACTGCGCATCGAGGGTAGTTTCGGCCAGCCCTCCGAAGGAGGCGCTTGCGAATATTCGGTCGTTGTCACTATCCGTAACGAACGCGGCGTGGAAATCGCCCGCAAGCTGATTGGCGTCGGCGCCCTGGGTTCGGCGGAACAACGCAGCTTCACATTGCTGGTGGAAATGACGCCCAGCAAGGGCAAGGGCAAGGGCGGCGTCCGGCACTAAGCCGGCCGATCGGCGCGCTTTCAGCGCCCGCCGAATCGCTTCATCAGCCGGTACCAGTAATCGAGCTCATCGTAGTACGACTGCACCGGCACGCGTTCGTTTAGGCCGTGCAGGAAGGAATCGCTGTCCTTGATGAACATGCCGCTGACGCCGTAGGTGGGGATGCCCGCGGCGCGCAGGTAAAGGCCGTCGCTGGCGCCCGAATCCTGCACCGGCACGATCTGCACGTCCGCATGCATGGCGTGCACGGAGTCGGTAACAGCTGCCATGACGTCGGGCCGCAGTGGCGAGGCATCGCTGGCGGCCGGGTCGCCGATCACCTTCACTTCCGCCTTGTCGCCCACCAACCCGGCGAGCGTCTTGCCCACGTCGGCCACCGCGACACCGGGGAAAATGCGGCAATTCACCGTCGCGGTCGCCGATTGCGGCAAGGCGTTGTCCGCGTGGCCGCCGCGCAACAGGGTCGGGATGCAGGTGGTGCGGGTCTTGCCGACTTCCGCGGGCGTCGCGTTCAACACGTCGGCGGCGGCCTCGTCGCGGGGATTGGCGGCGAAGCGGCGCATGGCATCGCCCACGGCTCCGGGTGTCGCCGCGCCGGATGCCTTGAAATAGGCCAGGGTCGTGTCGCTCCACATCACCGGGAAGCGGTAGGCCTGGATCTTCTTCAGCGCGTCGGCCAATTCATAGATGGCGTTGTCGGCACGCGGCAGCGAACTGTGGCCGCCCGGGTTGCGCACCGTGATCTCGAAGCTGGCATAGGTCTTTTCCGCCGTCTGCAAGCCGTAGATCTTCGGCTTGCCTGTCTCGTCGATCGTACCGCCACCACCGTCGCTATTGAGCGCGAATTCGGCGTCGATCAGGTCACGGTGGTGGTTGACCAAGTCCTGGATGGTGGCCTCCTGGGTTTCCTCATCGCCGGAAAAGACCAGGACCAGGTCGCGGTGGGGAACGAAGTGCTCGCGCTTCAGGCGCAGGAAGTTGGCCGCGATCAGGGCGACGCCACTCTTGATGTCCTGGGTACCCCGGCCGAAGAAGTAGCCGTCCTGCTCGATCAGGGTGAACGGGTCGCGCTGCCAGTCCTCGGGCTTGGCCGTGACCACGTCCATGTGCGCCATCCACAGGATCGGCTTCTTGTGGCTGCGGCCATCGCCGCGATAGCGCACCACCAGGGAGGCGGTTTCGCCCAGCGGCACGATGTGGATGTCCTCGGCCGGAAATCCCGCGGTCTTGAATTCGTCCGCGAGGTAATGGGCCATGACCGGCACCTGGCCTTGTCCAATCTCGGTCTTGAAGGCGATCACGCGGGCGAAGATCTCGCGCGCCTTGGCCTGATCGGGAGTCAACTCAGAGGCCTGCCCTGAAGTCACGACGCCGACGGCGAGCAGTGCGGATAAAAGAATCGTGCGCATGGCGGTACTCAGGATGGGTAAAGCCAGAGATTACCGGATCATGTAGACCTTGCGCACAGTTTCGTGAACATGGCAGGTACCTTTCCAGTTGCTTGGAAAATAGGCGATCGTGTCGGGGCGGATCTCGATCACCTCGCCGCTTTCGTGCGTGTAGGTGCAGCGACCGAGCAGAAAATGGCAGAACTCGTCGCGGGTCACGTGGCAATGCCATAACCCGGGCGTGCACACCCAGATGCCGGTTTCGTTGCCGCCGTCGGGATCCCGGTGCAGCAACGCACCCGAAGTCATGGACTGGCCATCGATCATGGTCGTGATTGGGCCCCAGTCCTTGAGGTCAGCGAATTGCTTCGGATCATGGATGTACGGCGTGGTCATGGCTGGAAGCTTCCTGTACTGGCGATCCCGGCGAGGATGCGAGCCGCTTTGACGCTGCCCGCCTCGGTTTGCATGTGCGTGGACAGGGTGTGCAGGCGCTTTTGCAGCAGTTGGTCGACCAGCAATCGGGCGATGCATTCCGCCAACTGCGATTCGGTCCACTGGTAGCGTGGCAACTGCTCTCCGTAGCCGGTGTCGTGAATGCGTGCAGCGTTGTCCAGCCCGTCCCAGCAAAACGGCATGATGATCGAAGGCTTGCCGAAATACAGTGCCTCATTGAAGCTGTTGTTGCCGCCGTGGTGGATGAACAGGTCGACATGCGGAAGGACCGCCGGTTGCGGGAACCACGATTCCAGGTGGATATTCCCGGGCACATCGGAATACTCGCCAATATAGTCGCCAACATTCATCAGGAAACTGTATGGCAAGCGCGAGAAGGTTGCGATCAGGCGCTTGTACAACACGACATCGGCGGCACCAAGCGAACCGAATGACACATAGATCAACGGCTGCTCGTTGTTGTGGGTGAATTCCGGCACCACGTAGCTGCCCTCGTCGCGAACGCAACCTTCCAGATACTGGAACCGCCGTGGATCCAGTGGCGTATGCCGCTGGAACGCCAGTGGCTCCGGGTACAACAACAGGTTCATGGTCGGCGACGCTTCGAAGAATTCGCCCAATGGATACGGCGCATGGCCCTGCTTGACCAGGAAGTCGTTGAACCGGTCGTGCACAGGTTTCACCAGCTCCAGAAATCGCTCCTGGAATTTCCGGAAGCCGTCGAAGTCGCTCTCGTGGCAACCGGACAAATGCGGCGGAATGTCGGGATCGGGGATCTCGTTCTCCGAGCAGGAGATGATCCTCACCCAGGGGCAGCCGGCCTTCTTGATCGCCGGGAACAGGATCACGTTGTCGACCGCAACCAGGTCCGGCTTGATCCGCTGCAGATGGGCGTGCAAACCCGACTCGGCGATGATTGCGGAATCGACGACCGCCTCCCAGACCGGAATCACATAAGTCGGCAGCTGCTCGATGGGTGACAGGCGGAAATACGGCTGCTTCTCGGCGATGAAGTTGGCCCAGAACTTGGCGATCTCCTCGTCCGACATCCCTCCGGACATGTCGACCAGATTTTCCTCGAAACCGTATTTTTCGAAGACGCCCTTGAAACCCTTGTCGCAGATGAATACCGGATTGTGGCCCAGCGCGCGCAGACGCTGGGCGATGCCGACGCAGTTCAATGCCGGGCCAAAGGCGGCCTCGGGAAACAGGACAATAGTCTTTCCGTTACTCACGATGGATGCCCCCTTCGCCAGCCCATGAATGCCTTCCTTGAAATGCTGCATTTCCTCGTGCTGATGCGCCGAGCCGGAACGCCCGGTCGACAAGACCGCCAGCCGGCGGGTTGAATGCAGTGCGCAGGTCCTGTTCCGGTGCGGGTTCCACGATCACGTTCCTGGCTTGGTCGCAAGATAGTGCGCCAGACCCGTAGGCTTGCGCCAGCGCCTACAATGCCTGTCTTTTACAGGCACGACCCGATGGCTCCGAAAGCAACTGTGTACAAGGCCGAATTGCAGGTCAGCGACATGGATCGGCACTATTACGCCGAACACCTGCTCACGCTTGCGCAGCATCCTTCGGAAACCGACCAACGGCTGATGGCGCGACTGCTCGCCTTTGCCCTGTTCGCCGACGAGCGTCTGGAATTCGGTCGTGGCCTGAGCACCGACGAAGATCCCGACCTGTGGCGACGCAGCTATACCGGCGAAATCGAGCAATGGATCGATCTCGGCCAGCCGGACGAATCCGACCTGCGCAAGGCCTGTGGGCGCGCCCGCGAGGTCGTGCTGATCACTTACAGCGGCAATGGCGCCGAGATCTGGTGGAACAAGAACGGTGCCGCCCTCGCCCGCCTGAAAAACCTGCGTGTGATCGATTTCGACGCGGCCGCGCTCGATGCTGCCACCCGCCTGCTGCAGCGAACCATGCGCTTGACTGCGATGATCCAGGATGGCGAGCTTCAGCTAATCGGCGACGGTGATAGCATCGCCTTCACGCCAAGAAATCGTTTGGCTCCGGAGTGATCGCACGATGACCGGCCTGCTTCCCGACATCCGTCCCATCGTGTTGGACGAGATCGAAGCGGCGCGACAGCGCATCGCCTCGACCATCCAGCGCACGCCGCTGTTCCGGCTCGACCTCGACCCCGGCATGCCTGATATCCGGCTGAAACTCGAGAACCTGCAGCCGACCAATTCCTACAAGATCCGCGGCGCCGCCAATGCGCTGGCGATGCTATCTGCTGCCGACCGGCAGCGTGGCGTCTGGACGATCAGCGCCGGCAATGCCGGCCAGGGTATTGCCTATGCGGCGCGACAAGCCGGCGTACCGTGCACAGTGGTGGTGCTCGAGACGGCGCCGGCGGCGAAGATAGAACGGATGCGCGCGCTCGGGGCAAAACTGCTGCCAGTGCCGCATGAAATTGCCTGGAAAGCGATGGGCGAACACGCATTCCCGGGCGTCGAAGGGACCTTCATCCATCCCTTCGACAATCACGATTTCATCGTCGGCCACGGCAGCATGGGCCTGGAGATTCTGGAAGACGCGCCCGATACCGCTGTCGTCATCGCCGGCATTGGCGGTGGCGGCCTTATCACGGGTGTCGGCAGCGCGATCAAGGCGCTGAAACCAAGCGTGAAGGTCTACGGTGTAGAACCGGAGACCGCAGCGCCGATGGCACGCTCGCTTGCGCTTGGTTCACCGCAGAATTTCCCGGGGTGGCAAGCCTCGTTCGTCGATGGCGCCGGCGGCCGCAGCGTTTTCCCGCGCATGTGGCAACGCATGCAGCCGGTGGTCGATGGCTGTCTCGTCGTCAGCCTTGAACAAACCCGCCAGGCCATGCGCATGATGGCGGAAAAAGCGCGAGTGATTTCCGAAGGCGCGGGCGCGTTGTCGTTGGCAGCGGCATTGAACGGGCAAGCTGGCTCCGGGCCGATCGTCGCGATCGTCTCCGGCGGCAATATCGATATCGAGAAATTCCGCGAGCTGCTGGCCTGACCTGCACCGCTACAGCAACGGCATCAGCACCATCACGATGCCCGCCGCTGACGCTGCCCACACCACCGTGCGCACGTAGCTGATACCCAGTGCATACACTGGTAGATAGAGGACCCGCGCCCAGAGGTAGAGCTGGGCGCCCATGGCGGAGGTTGCGTTGCCGCGCTGGGTGAAGGCGATCGCCAGCACCGCGGCCGCGAACAGCGGGAAAGTCTCGGAAAAGTTGGCCAGTGAACGGCTGACGCGAGCGGCCATGCCGGTCAATGGTGCGGTCTGGTCGCGCGGGCCCATGGCCCAGTCGAAACCACGCTGTTGCACGGAAAATGTTGCCGCCAGCGCGATCTGTACCAGTCCCCAGACAACTGCGCACGCCAGAATCTGCAATTCGTAACCCATCATCTTCTCCCCGTGGGTGAAACCCCAAAGATTCATACACCTGAAGAAGGGCGGACTCAAGCGCCGCTGCGTTGGCACGCCTCCGGCATAGCCGCTAGTATCCATTTCTCACGCCGCAAGGTGAATCGCACTGGGAGAGGGGCATGCGTGTCGGGATTTTCGCTCTGGCAATCACCATGACGCTGGCGGGATCGGCCAACGCCGAACCGCTGGCGGGTCCGACCAGGGTTTTCGAACCCGGCGATCTGTTTTCGCTGGAATGGGCGGCCGATCCACAGATGCGCCCGGATGGCGGCGCCGTCGCTTATGTTCGTGCCTCCTACGACGTCATGACCGATGCGCCACGGCGCTCGATCTGGCTGGTAAATCCCGCTACGGGTCAGCAGTCGCCACTGATCGCCGGCGTCGCGGGCAACGGCTCGCCGCGCTGGTCGCCTGATGGCCGGCGTCTGGCCTATGTTTCGACTTCCGAAGAAGGCCGCCCGCAATTGTTCGTGCGCTGGATGGACAGCGGCGCTAGTGCCCGCGTCACCAGCCTGCCGGATGCGCCCGGCAGCATCGCCTGGTCGCCGGATGGACGCTACCTCGCCTTCACCTTGTTCGAGCCCGATGAAGGTCTTGCGCTGGGCAAGCCGCTGAGCAAACCCGAAGGCGCCAAGTGGGCCGAACCGTTGACCATCATCGACCAGATGACCTATCGCGCCGATGGCGCCGGCTACCTGAAGCCGGGCTACAACCATATCTGGGTGGTGGCCGCTGACGGTGGCGCGCCGCGGCAATTGACATTCGGCGCCTTCGACGAAGGCGGCCAGTTGTCTTGGGGCGCGGACAGCCGCTCGATCGTGTTCTCGTCCAGCCGCGACAAAGACTGGAAACGCGAACCGCAGGAGTCCGATATTTTTTCGGTCGATGTCGCTTCCGGCACGGTGTCCCAGCTGACTCACCGCAAGGGACCGGATATCGAAGCCGTGGTCTCGCCCGATGGCAAGTCGATCGCCTACACCGGCTTCGATGACCATTTTCGCGGTTACGAAAACCAGCGCCTGTATGTGATGAATCGCGATGGCAGCAATGTGCGCATGCTCACCGGCTCGTTCGACCGTTCGGTGCAAGGCCCACAGTGGGCCGGCGACAGCCGTAGCGTCTACGTTGCCTACGTCGACCATGGGGTCACCAAAGTTGCCCGCGTCGACCTTGGCGGCAAGATTGATACGGTTGCCAGCGGCCTGGCCGGCGGCCATCTGGACCGCCCCTACAGCGGCGGCGAATTCAGCGTCGCTCGCAACGGCTTGATCGCCGCGACCGTCGGCGATGCGCAGAGCCCACAGGAACTGGCGATTGGCGGCAAAGGCGAATTGCGTCGAGTGACTCGGCTCAACGACGATCTGTTCCTTGGCAAGACACTCGCTCGCGTTGAAGCTTTGCCGGTGAGTTCGTCGTTCGACAAGCGCGCGATTGATGCCTGGATCGTGACGCCGCCCAATTTCGATCCGAACAAGAAATACCCGCTGATCCTGGAAATCCACGGCGGTCCGTTTGCCAGTTACGGTCCGCTCTGGTCCGACGACGACCAGCTCTACGCGGCCGCCGGCTACGTGGTGGTGTATTGCAACCCGCGCGGTTCGACCTCCTACGGCGACGAATTCGCCAACCAGATCGATCGTGCTTATCCCGGCCACGACTACGACGATCTGATGAGTGTGGTTGATACTGCAATCGCCAAGGACTTTGTCGACGCGAACAACCTGTTCGTCACTGGCGGTTCCGGCGGCGGCGTACTCAGCTCCTGGATCATCGGCAACACCGACCGCTTCAAGGCCGCAGCCGTGCAGAAACCGGTCATCAATTGGTCGAGTTTCGTGCTCACCTCGGACAATCCCGGCTTCTTCTATCGTTATTGGTTCTCCAGCCCGCCCTGGGAAGACCCCGAGGCCTACTGGAAACGTTCGCCGCTGTCGCTGGTCGGCAAGGTCAAGACGCCGGCGCTGGTGATCGTCGGTGACGAGGATTACCGCACTCCGGTCAGCGAGTCCGAGCAGTATTACGAAGCGCTGCAAATTCGCGGTGTGCCCACGGCATTGGTGAAAGTGCCCGGCGCCAGCCATGACAGCATCGCCGCGCGGCCATCGCAATCGGCGGCGAAGACCCTCGCCATCCTCGCTTGGTTCGACAAGTACCGGACCGACAAGCCGGCCAGCGCCAGCAGCCACTAGGCATACGCTGTGAATTCCAAGATCCAACTTCCATTCATCAGGAAATCCCCATGTCCATGATCCGTGCCTGGGCCGCCAAGAAAGCCGGCGACAAGCTCGAACCATTCGAATACGATCCCGGCCCGCTGGGTGTCGAGGAAGTCGAGATCGCGGTGGACCACTGCGGTATCTGCCATTCCGACCTGTCCCTGCTCGACAACGAGTGGGGCATGACACGGTACCCGTTCGTGCCTGGCCACGAAGCCACTGGCCGTGTGGTAGCCATGGGTGCGCAGGCCAAGGGCGTGAGTCTGGGCCAGCGGGTCGGACTGGGCTGGAATTCGCATAGCTGCCTGCATTGCCGGCAATGCCTGAAGGGCGCACACAACCTGTGCGAGAACCTGCAGCCCACCCTGCTCGGACGCCACGGCGCCTTCGCCGATCGTGTCCGGGCGCACTGGGTGTGGACGATGCCCCTGCCCGACGGCCTGGATGCGCGCGAGTGCGGCCCGCTGCTGTGCGGCGGCATCACCGTGTTCGCGCCGCTGCGCGAACTCAATATTTCGCCGACCGCGCGGGTCGGTGTCGTTGGCATCGGTGGCCTGGGCCACATGGCGCTGAAGTTCTGCAAGGCCTGGGGCTGCGAAGTGACTGCGTTCACCTCCAGCGATTCCAAGGCCGAGGAAGCGCGTGCGTTCGGTGCCCATCGTGTGGTTTCCAGCCGCGACTCCGAGGCCATCGGCAAGCTCGCCGGCACGCTCGATCTGATCATCGACACGGTCAATGTTTCGCTGGACTGGAACGCCTTGCTCGCTGCGCTCGCTCCGAACGGGCGACTGCACGTGGTCGGTGCCGTAGTCGAGCCGATTCCGGTACCGGTGTTCACTTTGTTGATGGGGCAGAAATCCGTGTCCGGCTCGCCAACCGGTTCGCGCGGCGCGATCGATTCAATGCTCAACTTCGCCGACCGCCACCAGCTGCTGCCGCAGACCGAGCATTTCCCGATGAGCCAGGTCAATCAAGCAATGGACCACCTGCGCGCCGGCAAGGCGCGTTATCGGATCGTGCTCGATGCGGATTTTTCCGAGACTCCGCCATGAGTGCAACCGTCGTCAAACGGCTGGAACAACAGGCAGACCGAAGTAACCTGTTTGTTTGGTGACGCCACGAACTCGGCTGCGTCAGCGCCGTGCCCGCCGCGTGCCCAGGAGGATGTCCCACAGCGGCGTGGTAACACCGAAGTTGCAGTCCGGATGGAAGTGATGCACGTGATGGCTGGCCGCCCAGCGCCGGGCCAGCGGATGGCGAAAACGCGTGGCGTGGATAGCAACGTGGCTCAGGCCGTAGGTAGCATATCCAGCCGCGATGCCACCGGCCAGAAGCAGGGCATAGCCTTCCGGCAGGGCCAGGGTGAACAGGCCCGCCAGCAGCAGCACCAGGATCGGCGGCAGGAAGAACGGCAGCGAGTCGTGGCCCTGTGGATCGACGTGGTGCTTGCGATGGCCAGGCTCGAAAAGCGGCACCGGCTTGTGGAACAGCCAGCGGTGGAAGCTGTACTCGACCAGGGTGAACACCAGCAGGCCCGCGAGCAAGGCCGCCACGGCGACCGCAGCATGGACCTCGGCGCGGCAGAGACCCACAGCTACGAGTACCAGGCTGATCAGCACATCGAAGGCGAGTCCGGCCCAATGATTCTCGCGCGTCTCGGACATGCGGGCGATGAATTGCCCCACCCCTTCGAACGGTCGTGCGATCACTTGCAGTGTGCTCATCATCGTTGGCATCTCGCTATCACCGATCATTGACGACCGATGTATGAGCCCGGCGGGATGCCCAGCTTCGGCAATATGACAGTATTGGCCAGGTTTGGTTCGATTCATCGAGAAATTCAGCTGCATGAACAGCAACTCTGCTCCATCCGTCGTTGCAGCATACGCATCAGGAAATAACCGAGCACGGCAGCGAGCACGGGCCTATGGCATACCCGGAACCGCCAAGCTGCGCTCGGCATCGCCACTCGCGCCCGTCTGCAGGTTCGGCGGCAGGTGGCCGACATCGCCAACTGTGATCACCCTGATCGAGCCGTTGGCCTCGATGCGGATCTTGGTGATGCTGGCGTGGCCAACCGACATGCCCAGCCAAGCCTCGGGATCGACACCGAGTGCGCGGGCAACCAGATAGCGAGTGACATTGCCGTGGCAGACGAACAACTCGCTGCGATCGCCGCCCTGTGCAGGCTTGAAGTACTTGGCGAAAATGCGATCGAGCTGCGCCTTGCAAGCGGCCAGATCCTCGGGTTTCTCGCCCGACATGATCCTGGCATCGCGAGTTGGCGGGGTGCATTCGGCAAGGTCATCAATGACTTCGAATTTACGACCGGGAAAATCGCCTGCGATCACGGCGGCGGTATCGCGCGCGCGTTGTAGCGGACTCACGTACAGCGCATCGAATTTTACTGGCAGCCCCGCCAACCGCGCGCCCACCAGATGCGCCTGGGCGACGCCTATCGGCGATAGTCCCGGCCCGAGCTTGGGATCAGCATTCGGATCAGGCGAATAGTTGCCGTGGCGAACGAGGTAGATCGTCCGTGTGGCCGGTACTGGTGCCACCGCCGCATGCGCCGGCGATTCGGCAGCGTTGGCGACAAACGCGATCGCCAGCAAAGCCACACTGGCTATGAATCTTTTCATGGCGATTCCTCGGGTCAACGCAGCTGACTATCCTTGCTGCCGCGGCGATTGTAGCCGCTGAACGCGACCTGTTCCTTGTCGTGCGCTTCCTGGCAGCCTACACAGAAACGGACGCCGGGCACCGCTTGCCGCCGCGCCTTGGGGATTTTCTCGCCGCATTCCTGGCAGTTGAGCAAGCCAGGGCCTTTCGGCAGCTGGCTGCGAGCGCGCTTGATGCCGTCCTTGATGGTGGCGTCTATCTGGTCCTGTACGGCGCCGTCGTGTGCCCAGCCGGTAGCCATGGCGATCTCCCGATCAGACTTTCTTGAGGAACTGCGATTTCAGCATCATCACACTACCCTCGACCTTGCCTTCGATGTCGTGGTCGCCGCCGGCCACTCATGGCCGCAGTCGGCGCAGACGAAATTGTCGCCATCGGGATAGGTATTTTCAAGCGTGCAGACGGTCAAACGGGAATAGTGGTCATGGCGGGCGCTGCATTCAGGAAGTGTGGATTTTAGCGTATTGCCCAGACGAGGTACCATGCGCTTGCCGTGTCAATTCCGAGCCCGAGGAAATCCCGATGACACCTGTGCAATATGCGATCCTGGTTGCGCTGCTGGTGGGATTTGGCTTTCTCGAGTATGCGCTGGGCCGGGCGCAGCGGTTCAAAGCCAATACTGCTGACAATATCCTGGACCTGCTCGGCTTCGCCTTGTTGGCCGGGTTCACGCAGCCGTTCATCCTGTGGCTGTCCATGCTCATCGGCCGGCACGCAGCGCCGCACTACGAGAATGCCCTCGCCCAGTTGCCGTGGTACGCGATGGTTGGCCTGTTGCTGGTCGGCGACGACATGCTGCAGTACTGGTGGCATCGCGCCTCGCACTCGCCGCTGTTGTGGCCGCTGCACCGGGCCCACCACTCGGCGCATTACATGAGCGCGCGGATCATCTACCGCAACAATTTCTTCTACTACCTGGCCATGCCGGCGATCTGGATGTCCGGCGCGCTGGTGTTCCTCGGCCTGCGCGATGTCTACCTGATCTACATCGTGATCAAACTGGCGGTGATCACCGGCGCCCATTCTGATGTACGTTGGGACGAGCCGCTGTACCGCAGCAGGGCGCTGCGGCCGGTCATGTGGGTGGTACAGCGGACGATCTCCACGCCAGCGACGCACTTCGCGCACCATGCGATGAGCAAGGACGACGGCATCGGCTACTACACCGGCAATTTCGGCAACCTTTTGTTCTTCTGGGACGTGCTGTACGGGACTGCCCATATCACCCAGCGCTATCCGGCCAAGGTCGGGCTGCGCGACGATGAGCTGTTCGGGCATGAAAAGTGGTGGGTCGAACTGTTCTACCCCGTTTTTCGCTCACGTCGCGTGCACTCCGCACTCATTCCTGGCGGCCTGCCTTACGACGAGACTGCCGACGCCACCAGGCTCCGGTCTGGTGCACAATAAACGCTCAATCCCGGAGACCGCCCCATGAAATGGCAACTCGGACGCCGTAGCGGCAATATCGAAGACCGCCGTGGCATGAGTGTCGGCCGGGGCGCAGGTGGCCTTGGCATCGGCGGTATTGTCATCGTCTCGATTATCGCGCTGCTGATGGGCAAGAATCCTCTGGAACTGCTCGGCCTGTTGTCACAGCAAGGCGGGGCCGACACCACGCAATCGCAGCCAGCCACGCCGGGCGCGCCGCCGGCCAACGATGAAGCCACGCAATTCGTTTCCACCATTCTCGGATCCACCGAAGATGTCTGGGGAAAACAATTGCAGAACTACACCGCGCCGAAGCTGGTGCTGTTCTCCGGCCAGGTGGCGTCGGCCTGCGGCACCGCCAGTGCGGCGGTCGGCCCGTTCTACTGCCCTGGCGACCAGCAGGTTTATCTCGACACCAGCTTCTTCGATGAAATGAAATCACGCCTCGGTGGCGGCGGCGATTTCGCCCAGGCTTACGTGATCGCGCATGAAGTTGGCCACCATATCCAGAACCTGACCGGCGTCTCGAACAAAGTCGATGCGTTGCGTGCGCACGGTGAAAACATGGAAGGCGACAACGGCTTGTCCGTGCGCATGGAATTGCAGGCCGATTGCTACGCCGGCGTCTGGGCGAATTTGGCGCAGCAGCAACACCAGTGGCTCGAAGCCGGCGATGTCGAGGAAGCTCTCAATACCGCGACGGCCATCGGCGATGATCGCTTGCAGAAAGAAGCGCGTGGCACCGTCGTGCCCGATTCGTTCACCCACGGCACGTCAGCGCAGCGTGTGCGCTGGTTCCGCAACGGCTTCGACAGCGGCGACGTCGGCCACTGCGATACCTTTGCTGCGAAGCAGCTCTAGGAGCCCTCACGAACCCTTGCCGCCATCCGGTGTATAAAGCCTGCTCGCCCAAGAGAGTCACGACTATGAAGCCCCTGCTCAAACTCGCTGCATTCGCTATCGTCGCTACCATCGCGCTGGCCGCGCCGTCCTTCGCCGCCTTGAAAGTCGGCGCCAAGGCCCCCGATTTCAGCGCATCGGCCTTTCTCGCCGGCGAGCCGTTCACCTTCAAACTCGCCGACGCCTTGAAGAAGGGCCCGGTAGTGGTCTACTTCTTCCCCGCCGCGCATACCTCGGGCTGCAATGTCGAGGCGCATCTGTTTTCCGCCGCCATCGGCGATTTCAAGGCGAACAACGCTACCGTGATTGGCGTGACTGCCGGCAATATCGATGAACTCGCCGATTTCTCCAAAGAAACCGAACATTGCAGCGGCAAGTTTCCGGTCGCGGCCGATCCCGGCGCGACAATTGCGCAGCAGTACGACTCCACCCTCACCCTAAGGCCCGGATGGTCGAACCGCACCTCCTACGTGATCGGAACCGACGGTAAGATCGTGCACGTCTACTCGGATCTGAATCCCAACGAGCACGTCAAGCAAACTCTCGATGCGGTTAAGGCACTGAAGAAGTAGCGCGAGAGGCGACTAGTAGCGGTCCAGATCCTTCGCCACCACCACTTCGCCATCGAAGCCGCCGGCGCGGATTCCGGTCAGGAGTTCGTCGTCGTTTTCGTCACGGCGCACGATGTGGTGCAACACCAACAGCTTCGGCTGGGCCAGGGCTGCGACCACGCCGAGCTCCCAATCGGAAGTGTGGAATTCGTGCATGTAACTCGGCCAGGTTTCGCCGCCGCTGCGCGGCTCCGGCTTCGACCCCGGGTAGACCTCGTGCACGAGCACGTCCACGCCGCGCGAGGCTTCCATGATGGCTTGCGTCGGCCGAGTATCGCCGGAAATCACGATCGAGCGATCCGGCGTGTCGATGCGGAATCCGTACGCCTGTTTCCAGCATCCATGCTCGACCGGAATGGCGGTGACGCGCACGCCGTCTTTGTTGTAAACGACGCCTGCGTCGAATTCGTGCACTGCCACCTTGTAGCCGGTCGTGGTCTGCTGTTCGAGCCCTGAGATACGCACCTGGATGTCTTCTTTCCACGCGGCAAGGATGTGCCGGGTCATCTTCTTCAACCCGACCGGCCCGTAGGCCTGCAGGCGAGTGCGACGGCCCATGACCCAGGTAGTCAGGATCAGGTCGGGATAGCCGAGGGTGTGGTCGCTGTGCAGGTGGGTGATGAACACCGCCTCCGGCCCGCGAATCGACAAACCCGCGGCGGCCATGCGCCGCATCACCCCGGCGCCAGCGTCGAACAGGAACACGCGGCCATCTACCACCACCGCCGTCGCCGGCCCGAAGCAGGCCGGATCCGGGCGCGGCATGCCGGTGCCGAGCATCACCAAACTGGTGCCGGACGGCGAACGCGTCGCCGCGCGGATCAACCATTCGGCGCGCGCCTCTTTCAACGATTTGGCCGGCGGCGGCGCGGGCTTGGCGGCTTTCGCGCGAGTGCTGGTTTTCTTCTTGGGCGCGACCTTCGGCTTGGCCTTGCTCGCAGTCTTCTTAGGCGTTTTCTTCATGGGGCAATAGCCTACACGCTGTGCGACCCGGGTTCCGCCCCAACGGAGGCGCGATGGGCTCAGTCGATCCGATACACCCGCGCGCCGGGCAGGTCTTCATCAACGTGGAAGAACCAGCGTCCCATCATGCCGGGCACGAGTTCGACTTCGGGATTCTCCACCGGTTTGCGCAGCTTCAGGCTGCCCTTGAGCACTTTCCAGGTCTGGCCATTGGCGAGCTTGAACTCGGTGCCGGGTTCCCAGCCGGTGACGATGCCGATGACTCGGGTCTTGATCGGACCTTCGTCGAGGCCAATCGCCATGCCGCGACCAGGGTCGCCTTTGAGGTGCGCCGACGCGGCCTTGGCGGTGGCTTCCGTATCCTGACGCAAGACGTCGTTAAGGGCGGCGAGCTGGTCGGCGCTGAGCGTATCAAGGCCAGTTGCGTGCAGCTGCTCGGCGCTCAGCCGCTGTTCGATATTCACGTACGACTGCGCGGCCATGGCCACGAACGACGACAGCGCGAGCAGCGCGGCCAGCAGGCAGGACTTGAACATGGGCGACCTTGATGACGGAATGCCGAAAGCGGCGAGCCTATCGATCGCATGTGTCAGGCATGTGACAGGGCAAACCCGATCGCCGCCTCCACCGCTGCTACTTGCGCGGCGTTGCATTGCTCGGGCGTGGCGCGCGGGCTGTCCGGGTAGACCTCGGTGGTGGTGGTGTAGCGGGCGTTGGTCATGCCCGCGCACAGTCCGAGTTGTTTGTAGGCGTACAGGATCACGCCCGGGGCCACGACTTTCGAGCCGATGATCTCGCCGTGCTCGTCAGCCGGAGCGATGTGGGTGACTTTCGCCACCGCCGTATTTACCGCCTGCTGGAAATCCAGTTGCGGGTTCTCGCTGTCGCCGCACAGGTAGAAACCATCGGGAACGGTTTCCCGCTCACTGGTCTTGCCGTCGCGCGCCGCACGTGCCGGTTCGAACTCCGAGGCATCGGTGTCGGTGGTTTCGTGCAGGTCGACATGCAGAAGAATGCGATCTTTCACTGGCGCAATCAGGCGCATCAGCGCCGCCGATTCCGCAACCGGGCTGTCAGCACGGAAGGAACGGTTCGGGTCGATGGCCTGTGCGTTCCAGCGCTGCACGCGCTCGTAGGCCCAAGGGCTGACGCAGGGCACCACCAGCAGGTTCACCTGGTCGTCCCAGCGCTCGGCGTTTTTGTCGAGGAATTGCAGCGCGCCATGCACGCCGCTGGTCTCGTAGCCGTGCACGCCGCCGGTAACCAGTACCGAAGGCAAGTCTTCGCGCCAGTTGCGGCTGCGCAGCGCGACCTGCGGATAGACCTCGAGCCCGACTTCGATACGGCCGTATTCGAATACGTCAAAGCGCGTGCGCAAGTGCTCGACCACGCTCAGCACATCATCGGCATAGCTGCGTTGTTTGCGCTGGCGCGCCAGCCACAGCTCGCGCTCGGCGTCGCCCCAGGGAATGCCGGCGGTGCCCACGGGATAGAAGGCGGTGGTGGTCATCGCGTGATCCTTGGCGTATCTGGTCTGCACAGGCTACCGCGAAACCCCTGAACCCGTTGCCACGATTCGTGGACAATGGCCGGGTGGCACGCCCTGCCGCGCAGCACGACTCGTCGATCACCTTCCGGGCCAGGACACCTATGCGAACCTTTGTGTTGAGAGCGCGGGCGGCACCCACGGACAGCCAAAGATTGTTGGCGTCCGTCGGCAAGGAGGCCCATACCGAAATCCTGGCGCATACGCTGATGAATGCGATCTTCGTGGCCCAGTCGCATCGCGCGGATGTCACGGTTTACCTGGTGTTGGAAAGCACGCCGGATTTCTCCCGCACGATCCGCTTTGACGCCAACACCATGCATGACATCGGCGGCTTCGACGAGCGGGCGCTGCTGGGCAAGGTCGCGAAGGCGCTGGATGCGTCCAAGGGGATGGGCAAGGAAGAGACGCGACCGGTGGAATCGGGCGTCACCGTGCGTACGTTGAGCTTCGAGCGGCTGGTGCAGGAACTGGCCGGCGATCACTCGTTGTTCGTGATGGACCCGAAAGGCACATCAATCCGTGAGCAGGTGTTTCAGGACCATCCCTGCTTCCTGCTGACCGACCATATCCCGATGCCGAAAAAAACCTTTCACAGCCTAGAACGCCTGGGCGCCAAGAAAATCACGCTGGGATCGAAAATGCTGTTTGCATCGCAATGCGTGGTGCTGATCCATCATGAATTGGACCAGCGTTAACTCTTACCTTTGCGCTCATCTCGAGCCTTGATTCGCCAGCTCGGCGTCGATCAGCACCAGGGCGCGTTTCGCGGCATCGTTCTGCCCACCCAGACTGGTGGCATACGCCGTTGCGAATCCGGCCCATTCGGTCAGGGTGCGGTGGATGTCGGGGTTGGCAACGATCGCCGCAACGCCCGCCGCGGACACCGCCGGGGCGACGCCTTGCGGGCAGTCTTCGACGTAGGACTCCTCGCCATTGGCGAGCTTGAAGCAGTTCGTCCAGTACGGCCCATGCGCTGCCAACGGGATCAGGCCGCGCACCAGGGCGCGGTACGCGGGCGGCTGCTGCAGCGGGACGGCCACCTGGTGCGACTGCCGCAGGTAGGCCTCGACGGCATCGACGATATTGCGCTGGCGCGGCCAGCCGTTGCGGCGCATTTCGTCGTAGGTCGGCAGGCCGACGGTGATCGATTGCCACTGCGAGGCGTTGAAGAAGTCGACGATCACCGGCCAGCAGCGGTCGCCGCAGGATGTTCCGGCATCGAGGAAGGCCACGGCGCGCTCGCCGGAATGACCAACCTGCTCGAAGGCGTGCCGCCTGATCCCGGTCTGGCGGATGGACTCGGCCAGTTCGGCGCGCAGGTCGACCAGCAGCTGGTGCTCGCGCTGGCGGTCGACCCGTTCGCCATTCCAGTTCGAAACCTGGATGCCGATGAACACGCCGACCACCACGATCACGAGATCGATGAAGATCGCCGTCCAGTGCTGGCCCTGCAGGTGGTCGATGATGCGGCGGAATTTCATTTGGCTTTCCCCTTATCCGCCACTCTACGCCACGCGCAGCAGCAGACGCTTGCCACAGGCTTTGACGTACTTGCGCAGCGTCGCCACCGACGGCGAATGCTTTCCGGTGGCGAGCGACCGCTCGAGTCGGGCCACGGCCGGAGCCTGCGTACCCATCCGCTCGGCTACCTGTGCCTGGGTGAGTCCGGCTTCCTCGCGCGCCTTGAGCAAGGCGTCGAGCAGGCCGAGCTCCTCGCGTTCCAGTCGCTCCACTTCGCGGCGCACGCCCGGACGGCGCAGCAGCTTCCTGACGACTTGGTCATGGGATCGCATGCTTGATCTCCCTGAGACGTATTTCGGCAATTCGGCATTCACGCGGCGGAGTCTTGTCGGACTTCTTGACGTAACTGTGCAGCATCACCACTCGATGGCCCACCACGGTGCAAAAGAAAACTCGGGCGATTCCTTCGGCGCCTTTCAAGCGAAGTTCGAACAGCCCTTCACCGAAAGCTTTGGTATGCGGCTCACCCAGGTTGGGTCCCAGCGCGCACATCCGACGGGTCAACACGATGTATCGCGCAGCAAGCGTATCGGGAAGATTCAGGATATCGGCCTGAACGGCTTCGCTAAAGTACGTGATCGTGTAGACCACGTCAGCACACTAACAAATATGTTATGTTCATGCAAGCCTCCGGCAACCGGGGCTGGCTCGATTGTTACCTCAAGGCTAATGCCGCGAGCAATTGGCTACCCTCCGGAATTGCCGACTTGTAGCGTCAGGAATCGACTACATCCTCAAGGGCGTGCTGCCTGATCGACGTCCCCCCGCTTTCAGTAGCGGGACTGTTTGGAGTCCGGGGCTACTGTAGCTGATTCGGCGAGTTGCTTGGCGTAGGCCGTTGGCGTCAGGCCGTCGAAGGCTTTCTTGCGTCGCTACTCGTTGTAGTCGCGGCGACCCAACACCTCGCTCAGGCGATCGGGAGAGTGTGCCCAAGGACTTCACGATTAGGAGCGGAAATAGCTCACTAATCGTTCCCCCGTGCCGTACCCTACCCCTACTGCACCACCAAGGCCTCTCTCCATGACGCAGGACACGGGTCGCAAAGGCAAGCCCGCCGGGGGCCGTGGCGCGATCAAGGGTTCGGTGCAGGCCTTTGCACGCCAGGGCATCCCGATCAAGCTGCTCGCCTCCTTCGCCCGCGCCAATAAAGTGCATGGCGGTTTCGACTGCCCCGGTTGCGCTTTCCCCGACAAAGCCGGAAAACCTCTCCTCGACAGCTGCGAGCAGGGCCAGAAAGCCATCGCTTGGGAAATGACCCGCAAGGCCGTCGGCGGCGAATTCTTCAACGGCAAGACCCCGGCCGAGCTGCAGGGGCGCGGCGATTTCGACCTCGAATTCCAAGGCCGGCTGACCACGCCGGTGCTCTACGAAAAAGCGACCGGCCGCTTCCGCGCCATCGACTGGCCTGAGGCCTATGCCATCGCCGCCCGCGAACTGGCCGCGCTCGACCCTGGGCAAGTCGCCTTCTACGCCTCCGGCCGCAGCAGTAATGAAGCTGCCTTCCTCTGGCAGCTGGCCGCGCGCGCCTACGGCAGCCCGCACCTGCCCGACTCCTCCAACTTCTGCCACGAGCCCTCCGGCTACGCCCTCAAGCAAAGCATCGGCACCGGCAAGGGTACCTGCTCGCTCGAGGATTTCGAAAAAGCCGACCTGATCATCGTCATCGGCCAGAACCCGGCCAGCAACCACCCGCGCATGATGGCCGCGCTGTACGAAGCCAAGAAACGCGGCGCCATGGTGCTGGCGATCAACCCGCTGCGCGAGCGCGGCTTCGACAATTTTTCCGACCCCAAGAACCTCGTTGAACTCGTGCGCGACCAGGGCATCGCCGTTGCCGACGCGGTCTACCAGGTACAAATAGGCGGCGATCTCGCCCTGTTGAAAGGCGTGATGAAGTCATTGCTGGAATGGGAACGCGCCGTGCCCGGCACCATGTTCGATCACCGATTTATCGCCGAACACACCGAAGGCATCGACGCGCTGTTCGCCGACCTCGAAGCCTGCGACTGGCCCGATCTCGTTGAACGCAGCGGTCTGTCGGAAAAGAAAATCCGCGATATCGCCTATCGCTACGCCCACGCCCCGGCGACCATGATCACCTGGTGCATGGGCCTGACCCACCACCTCGAGGCCGTGGCCACCATCCAGCAGGTGACCAACCTCGCCCTGCTGCGCGGCAATATCGGCCGGCCCGGCGCCGGCGTGATGCCGGTGCGCGGCCATTCCAACGTGCAGGGCGACCGCACCATGGGCGCCACCTCCACGGTCACCGCCGCCTGGCTGGACAATCTTGAAGCGACCTTCCCGGGCCTGCGCATCTGCCGCGACGCCGGCCGCGATGCCGCTGGCGTCATCGACGGACTTTTCGAAGGCAAGGTCAGTGCGTTCCTGTCGCTGGGCGGCAACTTCGGCGTTGCCGCGCCGGACGCACCGCGCGTGCTGGCGGCGCTGGAGCGCTGCAAATTCACCCTGCATATCGCCACCAAGCTCAATCGCACGCATTGCCACCCCGGAGAAATCGGGCTTCTCCTTCCGACGCTGGGCCGCACCGACAAGGACCTGCGCGCCGGCGCCGAGCAGTGCATCTCTACGGAAGATTCCTCCAGCACCGTGCGCGCCTCGCGCGGCCTGCAGAAGCCGATCAGCAAGGCGCAGCGCAGCGAGCCGGCGATCGTCGCCCAGCTTGCGCATGCGCTTGGGATTGCGCCGATGGTGCCCTGGCTGAAGTTCGCCGACGATTACGCGGCGCTGCGGGATCGCATCGAGCAATGTCAGAGCGGCATCACTCAGGGATTCGAGAACTACAACCGGAAGCTCGCTGACGACGGACGCTTTCCTCTGGTCAATCATGCCGCGCAGCGACGCTGGCGCACCGCCAGCGGCAAGGCGCAGTTCATCACCCATCCCTTGCGCAACGACAGCCCAGTGGCGCTGGCGAAACTGCGCCACGGAGACGATGTGCTGACCCTGATGACGATTCGCGCCCACGACCAATTCAATACGACGGTGTACAGCCAGGACGATCGCTACCGCGGCGTGACCGGCAATCGACGTGTCGTATTCCTCAATGCCGACGATCTCGCAGCACGCGGCTTGCGTGACGGCGATCGCATCGACGTCGAAACCTTGGTCGATGACGGCATCACGCGCCGTGTCGAAGGATTCACTGCCCGCGCCTGGAACATTCCGCCCGGCTGTGCCGCCGCTTATTACCCGGAAGCCGGCGGCCTGATCGCCGCCAGCACGCTGTCCTCGCACACGCGCACGCCGCTGTACAAGGAGATGCCGGTGCGGGTGAGCGCGACTACGCCATAATCGCCCCGTGCCTGCCATCGTCCTGACCACGCTCAATGCCCGCTACTCCCACGCATCCTTGGGCTTGCGCTACCTGCGCGCCAACCTGGGCGAGTTGCATGCCGACTCGGCCATCCGCGAATTCGTCATCGGCCAGAAGACCGAGGAAATGGTCGAAAAGCTGCTGGCGGACCAGCCAAGGATTATCGGTGTTGGTGTGTACATCTGGAACGTGGAGGAATGCACGCGCCTGGTGGCGCAGCTCAAGGCGGTCGCGCCGGACATCCTGATTGTGCTGGGCGGCCCGGAAGTGAGTTACGAAACCGACCAGCAACGGATCTGCCAACTGGCCGACCATGTAATCACCGGCTGGGGCGACACCAGCTTTGCCGCCTTGGCGCGGCAACTTCTGCGCGGCGAGCAACCGGCCACGAAAATGATCGCCGGCATCCAGGCGCCCTTGCTGGCGCTGACCTTGCCTTACCGGGAATTCACCGACGAGGATGTGCGGCAGCGACATCTGTATGTCGAGGCCTCGCGCGGCTGTCCGTTCAAGTGCGAGTTCTGCCTGTCGGCGCTTGACAAAACCGCGTGGCCGTTCGAACTCGATCCGTTCCTGGCCGAACTCGAAACCCTGTATCAACGCGGCGCGCGGACCTACAAGTTCGTTGATCGCACGTTCAATTTGAAAGTCGATACTTCGCTGGCCATTCTCGATTTTTTCCTGAAAAAACTCCAACTGGCGCCAGACGATCCGGTGTTCGCGCATTTCGAATTGATCCCCGATCACCTGCCGGAAAAATTGAAAGACGCCATCGCGAAATTCCCGGAAGGCAGCCTGCAATTCGAAATCGGCATCCAGACCTTCGACGTTGACGTGCAGGCACGGGTGTCGCGTCGGCAGAAGAACGATGTGGCCAGCGCGAATATCCGGTGGTTGCGCGAGCACTCGACCGCGCACCTGCATGTGGACTTGATCGCCGGTTTACCCGGCGAGGACATGGCGACATTCGCCACGGGCTTCAATCGCCTGGTGCAGTTGGCGCCGCATGAAATCCAGTTTGGCATCCTCAAGCGCCTGCGCGGCGCGCCGATTGCCCGGCACACCGTTGAGCACGGCCTGAAATTCAATCCTGATCCGCCCTACAACATCCTGGCGACCAAGGTCATCGATTTCGCGAGCATGCAGCGTTTGTCGCGCTTCTCGCGCTACTGGGACATCGTCGCCAATGCCGGCCGCTATTCGCGCACCTTGCCCTTATTGTTGGCCGACGACGCCTTCGGGAATTTCCTGATGTTCAGCGACTGGCTGTTCGCAACGACGGGGAAGACCCACGCCATCGCGCACGAGCGCATGGTGATCTTCCTGCGCGATTACCTGTGCTCGTTGCCGGGTGCGCGCGAAGAACTCATCAGCGCCACACTGGTTACCGACTATCGCGCCGCCGGCGGCCGCACGCATTTCGACTTTGAAGCGCCGGGCGGGCCGCGACCGCTGACCAAATCGCGACAAAAAGCCGGCGCGACGCCCTCACGGCAAGTCCGGCATTTACAGGGGGACGGGTAAGACCCCGGGCCGCGCCTACATATTCCGCCGATACTCCCCGCCGACATCGTAGAGCGCATGGCTGATCTGGCCGAGCGAATGCGTCTTCACCGCTTCCATCAACGCCGCGAAGATGTTCCTGCGCTCGCGGGCGGTGGCTTGCAGGTACGGCAGGCCACTCTCACCCTGCCCTCTCCCACCGGCGGCAGAGGGCGAATTCAAGAGATTGCGCGCAGATTGAAATGTGCGCACGTTGGTGATCTGTTGCGCCTTTTCCTCGGGCGTGCTGCGGATCAGCTCGATGCTGGTGGCGATTTCGCCGGCGTGTTCTTTGGGCAGGAAGGTATTGACACCGATCAGCGGCAGCGAGCCATCGTGTTTCTTGTGCTCGTAATACATCGACTCTTCCTGGATCTTGCCGCGCTGGTACATGGTGTCCATCGCACCGAGCACGCCGCCGCGTTCGGACAACGCTTCGAATTCCTTGTACACCGCTTCTTCGACGATGTCGGTGAGTTTGTCGACAATGAAACTCCCCTGCCAGGGATTTTCGTTGAAGTTCAGGCCGAGTTCCTTGGTGATGATCATCTGGATCGCCACGGCCCGGCGCACAGATTCTTCGGTCGGCGTGGTGATGGCCTCGTCGTAGGCGTTGGTATGCAGTGAATTGCAGTTGTCGAACAAGGCGTACATGGCTTGCAAGGTGGTGCGGATATCGTTGAACTGGATCTCCTGCGCGTGCAGGCTACGGCCGGAAGTCTGGATGTGGTACTTCATCATCTGGCTGCGCGGGTCGGCGCCGTAGCGTTCGCGCATGGCGCGGGCCCAGATGCGCCGGGCGACACGGCCGATGACGGTATATTCCGGGTCCATGCCATTGCTGAAGAAGAAGCTCAGGTTGGGCGCGAAGTCATCCACCTTCATGCCGCGTGCCAGGTAGTACTCGACGATGGTGAAACCATTGCTCAGCGTGAACGCCAATTGCGAAATCGGGTTCGCCCCGGCTTCGGCGATGTGATAGCCGGAGATCGACACCGAGTAGAAATTGCGCACGCCGTTGTCGACGAAAAACTGCTGGATGTCGCCCATCATGCGCAGCGCGAACTCGGTGCTGAAGATGCAGGTGTTCTGCGCCTGGTCTTCCTTGAGGATGTCAGCCTGCACGGTGCCACGCACTGTGCTGAGGGTCTTGGCACGTATTTTCGCGTATGTCTCCGCGTCCAGCAGCTGGTCGCTGGTGATGCCGAGCAGCGCGAGGCCGAGGCCGTCGTTGTGCGCGGGCAGCTCACCGTCGTAGTGTGGGCGGGCGCGGCCTGCAAAGAATTCCTCGATCTTATGCTGCGCTTCGGTCCAACGGCTCTCGTCGGCTTTCAGGTATTTCTCGACCTGCTGATCAACGGCCGTGTTCATGAACATCGCCAGGATCATTGGCGCCGGGCCATTGATGGTCATGGAAACGCTGGTGGTCGGCGAGCAAAGATCGAAGCCGGAATAGAGCTTCTTCATGTCGTCGAGGGTGGCGATCGACACGCCGGAGTTTCCGACCTTGCCGAAGATGTCCGGGCGCAGGGCCGGATCTTCGCCATACAACGTGACCGAATCGAACGCCGTGGACAGGCGCGCAGCTGGCTGGCCGACGCTGAGATAGTGGAAACGGCGGTTGGTGCGCTCGGGCGTGCCTTCGCCGGCGAACATGCGAATCGGATCCTCGCCCACGCGCCGGTACGGATAGACGCCGCCGGTATAGGGATACGCGCCGGGCAGGTTTTCCTTCATCAGGAAGGACAGCAATTCGCCCCAACTTTTGTAGGTGGGTGCAGCGATCTTCGGAATCTTCTGGTGGCTGAGCGAGTCGCGGTAGTTCTCGACGCGAATTTTCTTGCCGCGCACTTCGTACTCGGTCACCTCGTCAGTGATCGACTTCAAACGCGCCGGCCATTCGTGCAGCAGGCTGATGGCGTCAACGGAAAGGGTTTTCACGGCATTCTGGTAGCGCTGGCGCAGGATCTGCAGTGACTTGTCGCCCGCGGCGACCAGGTCTTCCTGGTCGTACAGGGCCAACATCTTCGGCAGCTTGTCGTCGTCAATGTCGCGCAGCGATTGCCAATACGCCTGGGCGCGGTCGGCGGCTTCGGCCTGCTTTTCGATAGTGTGGTTGATGCCCCTGCCCTGTTCGGCGATTTCGGCCAGGTAGCGCGTGCGCGCTCCCGGAATCAGGATGGTGGCGCGCGGTTCGCGCAACGTGGTGTCTACGCCGGGATTGAAATCACAACGGGATTTTTCGGGCAAGTTCAATTTGCCACGAAGCAGACGGCACAGGTTCGCAAACATCCAGCTGATACCGGGGTCGTTGAACTGCGAGGCGATGGTTGGATAGACCGGTACGTCTTCGTCCTTCATCTGGAAGGCGACACGGTTGCGCTTCCACTGCTTGCGCACGTCGCGCAGCGCATCTTCGGCACCGCGTTTGTCGTACTTGTTCAGCACGACCAGTTCGGCGAAATCGAGCATGTCGATCTTCTCGAGCTGGCTGGGCGCGCCGAAGTCCGAGGTCATCACATAGACCGGAAAATCAACGAGGTCGACGATCTCGGAATCGGACTGACCGATGCCAGCGGTCTCGACCAGCACCAAATCGTAGCCCTGTCCTTTCAGAAACGCGATGCAATCCTTGAGCACGAGATTGGTCGCTGCATGTTGGCGACGCGTCGCCATCGAGCGCATGAAAATGCGCGGGCTGCGCAAGGAGTTCATGCGGATGCGATCGCCCAGCAGCGCACCGCCGCTGCGGCGGCGGGTCGGATCCACGGAGATTACGGCGATGCGCATGTCCGGAAAGTGTTGCAGGAAGCGGTTCATCAGCTCGTCGGTGACCGAACTCTTGCCAGCGCCGCCGGTACCGGTCAGGCCAACGACAGGCGTCTTGCCACCAGCCAGTTGCCATTGTTTGCGCAACGTCGCCAATTCGCCCTCGTCGATCAGGCCTTCCTCGATCGCGGTGAGCATCTTGCCAACGCTGATCTCGTCGTCCTTGTTCACGGCTGCCGGCCTGCCGGCGGCGACGCGATGGCTGTGGGTGCGGTGAACGAGGTCCTCGATCATCGCCACCAGCCCCATGTGCATGCCGTCGTTGGGGTGGTAGATACGCTCGACGCCGTAGTCCTGCAGTTCCTTGATTTCTTCCGGCGTGATGGTGCCGCCGCCACCACCGAAGACGCGGATATGCGCGGCGCCGCGCTCCTTGAGCATGTCGACCATGTACTTGAAATATTCGATGTGGCCGCCCTGGTAACTGGACAACGCGATGCCGTCGGCATCTTCCTGCAACGCGGCGCGGACCACGTCCTCGACGCTGCGGTTGTGCCCCAGATGCACTACTTCCACACCCTGCGCCTGGATCAGCCGGCGCATGATGTTGATCGCGGCATCGTGGCCGTCGAACAGGCTGGCAGCGGTGACGAAACGCAGCGGGCTGCGCTCGCTTTGCGATTCGGCGGAAGGCAGGTGGCTGGCAGGTGAACTCATGGCGAACCCGGGTCTGGACGACGGAGAACCATTCTACGCCAGACAAAAAAAAGCCCGCCGAAGCGGGCTGCTCAAGGACTCAGGGGGAATCAACGGGTTTCAACCTCGCGGTGCATTGGCGCCAGAACCGCCAGCAGCTTGTTCTGGGCGCGAAACGGTATATGCCGCGCGACCATGGCGATTTGCAGGTCTTCGACCAGGGCGTCGAACTGGTCGCGACCGATATTCAGACCCTCGTGCGTGGTCTTCATGTCGCGGCCGCCGTAGCTGCACGGCCCGCCGAGGATCACGCAGAACTGTTCGACCAGGTGCGCCTTGATCCGGGCCTGATCGGCGTTCTCGAAGAAGGTCTTGATGCGCGCATCGGCCAGCAACCGGATCATGAAATCGTCCATCAGCGCGGTCAGGCCGGATACACCGCCAAACTGGTCGAACACCGGCTTGAGCGCGGGATCGGCCGGGGCCGGGTCCATGCTGCCGGGCGCACGCAGCGGCTTGGCTTCGTCAGCATCGGGCGTCTCGGTGTCGGCCGGAATGCTGTCGTCGCCGGGGATGCTGCTGTCATCTTGCGCGGGGGGCGTCTGCTGGGCGAATACCACCGGGCTGGTCAGCAAGGCCAGTGCGATGGCCACGAAAAAAGCGTTGCGGAGCTTGCGGATTTTCACGGGAATCTCCTTAGAAACCGACCTGCACGGAGGCATACAGCCCGCGCTGGTGGTTCTTGATGACGATATTGCCGAGGTCGGCATAAGCGAGCGTGACCGAGACGTTCTTGACCGGCGCGTAGGCGACGAACACATCCTTCCAGGCGTCCTCGCGGGCGATGCCGAGGTTGTCCGGCTTCATCCGGTACTCGACGCCGATGGCGAGCTTGCGGTTGAGCAAATATGCCGCCGAGAGCTCCAATTGCGGGCGGTAGTTGTCGTGTTTGTCGCCACCGAAACCGAGGATGCCGATCTGGTTGGCCTTGGTGAAACGCAGCGTACCGTTGAGCAGCACGCCTTGCGCCAGGAACAGTTTGGTCGCCGAGAGATAGAAATCGGTGCCGGCGTTGTCCTTCGCGCCGATATACGCCAGCACTGCGGAGCGGTTGTTGCGCTTGTATTGCAGGCCAATCGAGATCTGCGGCATCGCACGGTCGGCATCGAGAACGGCCTCACCAGCCACGTGGACCTTCACGCCATAGACGTCCTGGGTGAAGGTGTAGCCTTCGCCTAGCCCGAGCAGAGCACCGACGTGTTCGGTATTGAATCGCTGTTGCGAGTAACTCAGTTCGACCCGATCGTGGATACCGACCAGCACGCCAGCATCGTCGAGGTGGTAATCGCCGACATTGACGCGGGTGTAAAAAGCATTGGCACCGATTTGATCCTTGGTGCCGTAGCCGCCGATCACCGCCCACGGCGTGAGACCGCCTCCGGCGGCGCCTTCGAG